>JABFWC010000162.1 GCA_013362385.1 Pseudarthrobacter sp. | reverse complement strand
GATCTCGTCGGAGGCGTCGAGCGAGCCGCCCGGGAAGGCGAGGACCCCCAGCGGCGAGGAACCTGGCCGGTATCCCAGCCAGGTCTCCAAGCCGGTGGGCGAATCGCGCAGCAGGACAACGGATGAAGCATAGCGCGCGGCCCGCGGGGTCCGTTCGCCGTGTTCGAGCCAGCTCTGCGCTGCCCCTTCAAGATCCTGGGGAAGTGCAAAAAGGCGTCGTGCGAGGTGAGGCAAGGGAAGTGTCCGGTTCCTAGCTGAATTCGGCGATCAGCTCGACCTCTACGGGGGAGTCGAGCGGAAGAACGGCCACGCCGACGGCGGAACGTGCGTGCTGGCCGGCGTCGCCCAGGACACGGCCCAGCAGTTCCGAGGCGCCGTTGACGACGGCGGGCTGGCCGGTGAATGACGGGTCCGAGGCCACGAATCCCACGACCTTGACGATGCGGGTGATCCGGTCCAGGTCCCCGATGACGCTCTTGACGGCCGCCAGCGCGTTGACGGCACACACCGCGGCGTACCTCTGGGCATCTTCCGGGGACACCGTGGGCTCGTCGGCGAAGCCCTCGCTGCCGGCCGAAACCTTGCCGGTAGCTTCGAGTTTGCCATTAATAAAGGGCAGCTGGCCGGAAGTGTAAACGTGGTTGC
This sequence comes from Pseudarthrobacter sp., assembly GCA_013362385.1. Taxonomy (GTDB): domain Bacteria; phylum Actinomycetota; class Actinomycetes; order Actinomycetales; family Micrococcaceae; genus Arthrobacter. Next base: position 9,180 of record JABFWC010000162.1, on the reverse strand, counting down.
CGGAGACGACGGCCGGCACGTAGGCGGCCACGGGGGCAGCTACGTCGGGGAGGGCGAGTCCCAGTTCGGCGAGGCGCTGCTCGACGGCGGATGCCGGCGCCGTGGCGGCGCCGGACCGGGTTTCTGCGGGGGTGCTCATGCTACTGCTTCTCCCTCTTAAGGTAGGCAACCAGGCCGTTGCCATCAGGTCCGGGGACTACCTGGACGAGTTCCCAGCCATCCTCTCCCCACTGATCCAGGATCTGCTTTGTGGCGTGAATAATGAGCGGAATCGTCGCGTACTCCCATTTAGTCATGAGAGAAAGACTAGTCCTTGCCGGTAAAGTGGAAAACATGGCCCCTCGCAAGAACCCCTTATTCGACACTGCCACCACACTGGGTAAGATCCTTGTCTTCCTTGGCGTGAGTGCTGTTTGCGGTGTCCTGGTGGCGGGCCTTCTGGTCCCGGCCGCGGCCGTTTCAGGCAGCGCGGCAAGTGGTTCCATCCAGTTCTTCGACACCCTTCCGGCGGAACTGAAGGTCGATCCGCCGAGCCAGACCACGCGGATCCTTGCCGCGGACGGAAGCGAGGTCGCAAGCGTCTACACGGAGAACCGCACCAAGGTCTCCCTTGACCAGATCTCCCCCAACATGAAGAACGCCATCATCGCCGTGGAGGACAGCCGGTTCTATGACCACGGCGGCGTGGACACCACGGGTATCCTGCGCGCCTTGGTCAGTACAGTGCGCGGGAACAAGCAGGGCGCGTCCACCATCACCCAGCAGTACGTGAACAACGTCCTGAACGCCAACCTGGCTGCGGCCGGCGAAGAGGACCAGATCAAGCTCAACGGCGTCAACAAGGGCGTGGGCGACAAGCTGCGGGAAATGAAGCTGGCCATCGCGCTGGAAAAGGAATTCAGCAAGGACCAGATCCTTGAGGGCTACCTCAACATTGTCTTCTTCAACCGGGACGCATACGGCATTGAAGCGGCCTCCCGCTACTTCTTCAGCACCACCGCCAAGGACCTGACGCTGCCGCAGGCGGCGCTCCTCGCCGGCCTGGTCAACAGCCCCTCCGCGTTCGACCCCATCACCAACCCGGAGAAGTCCAAGCAGCGCCGCGACCTGGTCCTGGGGCTGATGAAGGACCAGCGCAAGATCACCCAGGAAGAGTACGCCGCCGCCGTGGCCACCCCCGTGGAACCCAAGGTGACGCAGCCCAAGCAGGGCTGCGCCTACGCGGCCTCCGCCCCGTACTTCTGTGACTACGTCCTGCACCTGCTGGAGAACAACCCCGCCTACGGTTCCGACAAAGAGGAACGGCAGCACGTAATTTACGGCGGCGGCCTGACCATCACCACCACATTGGATCCCAAGGCGCAGGCCACCGCGCAGGAGCAGGCCGATGCCGCTGCCGGGGCCAACCCCGATAAGTGGGGCGCCTCGATGGTGTCAGTGCAACCGGGCACGGGCAAGATCATCTCTATGGCCCAGAACACCTCGTTCCTGGCCGGCGCGGGAGGCTTCAACTCCCAGTTGAACTTCAACGTGGACCAGTTGGACCAGGACGGGAACGACCTTAACGGCGTTGGCGGGTTCCAGCCGGGATCCACTATGAAGCCCTTCACGTTCGCCGAGTGGCTCAACGAGGGCAAGTCCATGAACACCGTGGTCAACGCGGCCCAGCGCGTCTACCCCATCGGCTACCCGTGGAAGAACACCTGCGGGAAGGTACAGGGTGCGTACAGCACGGCGCAAAAAAACGCGGGCCTGGACGCAGTTGACGACCTGCAGAACGCCGAGCCGCAGTGGTACCGGCCGTTGACGGTCTTGGAAGGCCTCTACAACTCCATCAACACGGTGACGTTTGCTTCGGCGGCACAACTGGACTTCTGCGGCATCCAAAAAATCGTCGACGCCGTTGGTTTGCACAGCGGCCTGCCGTCGGCGGACGGCAACGAGCCGCACCCCAAGGTAAACATGATGACCCTGGGCAATCTGCTCGGGTCCACCCAGAGTTCGCCACTCACCATGGCCAGCGCGTTCGCCACGTTCGCGAATGATGGCAAGTACTGCGAACCGATCGCTATCACCTCCGTGACGGATGCCACCGGTAAGCAGCTGCCGGCCCAGTCCAGCAGCTGCCGTGATGCCATCAAGCCGGAAGTTGCCCGCGGCGTCAACTACGCCCTGCAGGAAGTGCTGAACCGCGGTTCGGGCGCCCTGATCCAGCCCAGGATTTCCACCAAGACAAGTTTCCCCATTGGCGCCAAGACCGGTACGTCCAACAACAACGGCTCCACGTGGGTAGTGGGCCACACCACGGGTTTGGCAACGGCCGCGTGGTTCGGTGACCCCTTGGGCAACCAGGGCCGTGCCGGCCAGAACATCACCGTCAACGGCAAGTTCTACCAGGGCATCGACGGCTACATGATTGCGGGGCCGATGTTCTCCAACTTCATGGCCAAGATTGCCCCGGCGTACGGCACCAACCCGTTCCCGGCACCGCCGAGCAACATGGTCAACGGGACCACCAGCCCCGCGCCCGCCCCCACCACGCAGGCTACCCAGGCACCGGCCCCGCCGGCTCCGGCCACCCAGGCCCCGGCCACGCAGGGACCCGGCCAGGGCAACGGTGACAAGGGGAAAGGCTAAGCGCGCGTGGGCATTAATACCCTGGCAAGCCGCTTCCGCTCCATCGGGCGCGGCTTCGCCGTCGGCGCAGGGGCCGGGGCCGCGGCAGGGATGGCCGCGTTCGGCTACGGGCTGTGGGAGAAGAACCAGTTCGTCCTGCGCGAGGAAACCCTCGCGATCCTGCCTCCCGGCCGGAGCCCGTTCCGCATCCTGCACCTGAGCGACATCCATTTTGTGCCCGGACAGCGGAAGAAGGCCGACTGGCTCGGATCCCTGGCCGACCTCCGGCCCGACCTGGTGGTCAACACCGGCGACAACATGAGCCACCTCAAGGCCGTGGACCCCGTGCTGGAGGCCCTGCGTCCGCTGTTGCAGTTCCCCGGCGTCTTTGTTCCGGGGTCCAACGACTACTTCGCCCCCAGCCCCAAAAATCCGGCCGCCTACCTCCTGGGCCCCTCCAAGGTAAAGCCGAAGCCCATCCCCCTTGACTGGCCCCGCCTGCGCTCCGCCTTCGGGATGGCCGGCTGGGTGGACCTGACCAACCGCCACCAGTCGCTGGTCCTCAACGGCATACGTTTCGATTTCTCCGGCGTGGACGATCCCCACCTGAACCGGGAACGGTACGCCGGCTGGCCCCGGGGAACCGTCAACCAGGACTCGAACGACCACCTCCGGATCGCCGTCATCCACGCCCCCTACCAGCGGGTGCTGGACCACTTCACGGAAAGCGGTGCGGACCTCCTGCTGGCCGGCCACACGCATGGCGGCCAGCTGTGCATTCCCGGCTACGGGGCGGTCGTCGCAAACTGCGACCTGCCCACCTGGCGCGCCAAGGGCCTCAACGACTGGTCCAGCAACGGAAGCACCACGCCGGTCAACGTGTCGGGCGGTATCGGCACTTCGCGCTTCGCGCCGGTCCGGATCGCCTGCAAACCGGAGGCCGTCCTGCTCACCCTCACCTCCCGCCCCATGGCATAGGGTAGTTGCTAGAGGAAACTACATTCGTTTTAGAGCTTTGAGAAGCGGGCATGGCCAAGCAGACTCCATTTTTCAGATCCATCCGCCGGCTCTATCCCCACGTGCGGCCCATCCTGCCCAGGCTGCTGCTCGGCCTTCTCTGCGCACTGATGGCCAGCGTCGTTGCCCTGGCCATCCCCCAGGTCCTCCGGGTCCTGGTCAACACCGCACTGCAGCCCGGCGGCACCCCCGAGGCGGTCTGGGTTTCGGCGGGCGTCATCCTGGTCCTGGGAATCGCCGAGGCCTGCCTGGTGGCCCTGCGCCGGCAGTTCGTCATCAACCCGGCCACCACCGTGGAAACGAGGATGCGGGTCTCCCTCTACGACCACCTGCAGGACCTGACCGTCTCCTTCCATGACCGCTGGGGATCCGGGCAGCTCCTGTCGCGCGCCATGACGGACCTGAACTTCCTGCGCCGCTGGATGGCGTTCGGCGCCATCATGCTGGTGGTGACCACACTGACGGTGCTAATCGGTATCGTCGCCATGTTCTCGATGAGCTGGCAGCTGGCCCTGATCTTCCTCGCCGCCGCGGCGCCCATCACCATCAACAGCTTCCGGTTCCGGACCCGGTTCAGCAAGGTTGCCCGGCGCAGCCAGGACCAGGCCGGGGACCTGGCCACCACCGTCGAGGAGTCCGTCCACGGCATCCGTGTGCTGAAGGCCTTCGGCCGCAGCCGCGAAGCCCTGGAGAACTTTAACGAACAGGCCGAGGAACTGCGCCAGACCGAGATCGCGAAAGCCCGGCACCAGGCGACGTTCACCATGGTGGTCACCCTGCTGCCGGAGCTCGCACTGGGCGCCGCCCTGGTGGCGGGCGTCATGCTGTGCGCAAGCGGCCAGCTGAGCATCGGCTCCCTGGTTGCCTTCTTCGCCACCGCGGCGGTCATCGCGTCCCCCGTGGAATTCTCCGGCATGCTGCTCGCCATGGCACTCACGGCCAAGACCGCCGTCGACCGCCACTACGAGGTGATGGACACGCGCAACACCATCACCAGCCCCGCCGAACCGCGCCGCCCGGCGCTGCTCATGGGCGCCCTCCGCTTCGACGACGCCACCTTCGCCTTCGAGGACGCCCCGGACAAGCCCATCCTCAAGGACATCAACCTTGATGTCAGGCCCGGTGAAACCATGGCCTTAGTAGGCATCACGGGCAGCGGCAAGAGCGCCCTGATCCAGCTGGTGCCGCGCCTGTACGACGTGACGGACGGTGCCATCAGCATCGACGGCACCGACGTCCGGGACTTCGATGTGGAGGACCTGCGCCGGATCGTGGCGGTGGCATTCGAAGACACCACACTGTTCTCCAACTCGGTCCGGGACAACGTCCTGCTCGGCGCCCCAGTCCGGAGCGACGAGGTCCTGGACGAAGCCCTGGACGTCGCGCAGGCACAGTTCGCGTACTCGCTTCCCGAGGGCGTGGACACCCTCATCGGGGAGGAAGGCCTGAGCCTGTCCGGCGGGCAGCGCCAGCGCATTGCGCTGGCGAGGGCCATCGCCGCGCGGCCCCGGGTCCTGGTCCTGGACGATCCGCTGTCCGCGCTGGACGTCCATACCGAGGAACTGGTGGAGGCCCGCCTGCGGGAGGTACTCAAGGACACCACCACCCTGATCGTCGCCCACCGGCCCTCCACGGTTGCGCTGGCGGACCGGGTGGCGCTGCTGGAGGACGGCCGCATCGCCGACGTCGGGACGCACACCGAGCTGCTCTCCCGCAATCCCCACTACCGCTACGTCATCGCCAGCCTAGACCGGGAGCCGCGGGACCTGGACTCGGAACTGTCGGCGCTCGAAGGCCACGCAGAGGAAGTGACCCGATGAGCACGGCGACGTTCGGCACAGCCAACGAGGATAACGCGCACCTCAGCAGGAGCGAGAGCAGGGCGGTACGACGGCGTTCGCTGGCCTTGCTGGGATCGCTGATCCGTCCGGTGCGGGTACGGTTCTGGCTGACCATCGCCATGGTGGTCCTCTCCCAGGCCGCACGGGTGGCCGGCCCGGCGCTGATCGCCTTCGGGATCGACCATGCCCTGCCCGCCCTGCAGGCGGGAGACAACGTGCCCCTGGTCTTCACCGGCGCCGCCTACCTGCTCGCTGCCCTCGCGACGGCGGGACTCACGGCCCTCTACGTCACCTCCACCGCGCGGCTTAGCCAGGCCATGCTGCTGGACCTGCGGGTCCGGGTGTTCCGGCACACCCAGCGCCTCAGCCTGGAATTCCACGAGAAGTACACCTCGGGCCGTATCATCGCCCGGCAGACCTCGGACCTGGAGGCCCTGCGCGAACTCCTGGATTCCGGCGTCAGTTCGCTGGCCTCGGGGATCCTGTTCATGGCCTTCACTGCCATCACTGTCTTCGCCCTGGACTGGCGCAGCGGCCTGCTGGTCCTGGCTGCGGGCGTGCCGATGTTCTTCCTGGCCCGCTGGTACCAAAAGCACTCGCAGATCGCCTTCCGCCAATCGCGGGTGGTCTCGGCCCGGCTGATCGTGCACTTCGTGGAAACGATGACCGGAATCCGCGCCGTGAAGGCGTTCCGGAAGGAACGGGAGAATTCCCAGAGCTACGGCCGGCTCGCCGAGGACTACCGCCGCGCCACCGTGCGGTCCATCAACCTCAACGGCATCTTCCAGCCCGGACTGGTGCTGATCGGCAACGTATGCGTGGCGGTGGTGCTGCTCTTCGGCGGGTTCCGGGTGCTCACCGGCGACCTGGCCGTCGGTGTGCTGCTGGCGCTGATCCTTTCCACCAAGCGGTTCTTCCAGCCCGTGGACCAGATGGCCATGTTCTACAACTCGTTCCAGAGCGCCCAGGCGGCCCTGGAAAAGGTTTCCGGCCTCCTGGAAGAGGTGCCCACGGTACGGCCGCCCGGGAACCCGGTGCCCCTGCCCGGCGCGCGGGGCGACATCGACTTCAAGGACGTCGAATTCCGCTACGGTGACGGCCCCGTGGTGGTCCCCCGCCTGAACCTGCACATCCCCGCCGGGCAGACCGTTGCCCTGGTGGGGCAGACCGGGGCGGGGAAATCCACGCTGGCCAAGCTGATCGCCCGCTTCTACGACGTCACCACGGGAGCAGTCACCCTGGACGGCGTGGACCTGCGCGAGCTGGCCACCGACGACCTGCGTCGGAACATCGTCATGGTCACGCAGGAAGCCTTCCTGTTCAGCGGTTCGGTGGCGGACAACATCGCGCTCGGCAGGCCGGAAGCGTCGCGTGCCGAGATCGAGGACGCAGCCAGGGCGGTGGGCGCGCACGAGTTCATCCTGCAGCTCCCCGAGGGCTACGACACCGACGTCAACAAGCGCGGCGGCCGGGTCTCCTCCGGGCAGCGGCAGCTCATCAGCTTCGCCCGGGCTTTCCTGGCGCGGCCGGCGGTGTTGATCCTGGATGAGGCCACCTCCTCCCTGGACGTGCCCTCCGAACGCCTGGTGCAGGCCGGGCTGGCCCGCCTGCTTGCGGGAACGGAAGCCTCGCGCAGGACCGCTCTGATCATCGCCCACCGGCTTTCCACGGTGGAGACGGCGGACCGGGTACTGGTGGTGCATGATGGCCGCATCGTGGAGGACGGCACTCCGGAGGACCTGGTTAGCGGCGGCGGCCGCTTCGCCGACCTGCACGGGGCCTGGAAGGATTCGCTGGTCTGACCCCCGGACCCGGAGATACATGCGAGCCCACCGGGCCGATTTCGCATCAGGGCCCGGAATCGGCTATCCTTGTAAAGTTGCTTTTGCAGCGGATCGGGATGTAGCGCAGCTTGGTAGCGCGCTTCGTTCGGGACGAAGAGGTCGCAGGTTCAAATCCTGTCATCCCGACCATACGAAAGAGGGTCTCCTAACGGAGGCCCTCTTTTTTGTTGCGATCCGGTCACGGCCGGAGAAACAGGACAGCCCCGGAGCATGCGCTCCGGGGCTGTCCATCGCCTCCTGTTGTCGAGGAAGCTGTTATGCGGGGTCGGGCCAGTTGCCGATGAACGTGGTGTAGGTCGTATCGGTGCTCTTGTCCTTCTTCACCTTTGCGGAGGCGGGATCAGGCCAGTTACCGATAGCTACCGACGTACCCGAATTATCGGCGATGGAACCTGCAGACAGGACGGCCGGAGCCGCCGCGGAAAAAGCCAGGGCCCCAGCCAAGGCGGCCGCGGTTGCGATCTTCTTCAACATATAAGTTCCTCAATACGAGTCGGATTCGTTACAAAGCCAGCACTGTCCTTGTTGACACACATTGTAAAATATTTTCCACAGGGGCTGTCAAGCATTCGGCCCCGGCTGTCCAGAAGGAGGAAACGCGTGGGCAACGGATTCGGAGAAAAGCTCCGGGCGGAGCGCCTTGAGCGTGGACTGACACAGGCCGAACTGGGCAAGGACCTGTATTCACCCAGCTACATCTCGCTGCTTGAAACCGGCCGGCGCGAGCCGACGGCCGAGGTGATCGAAGAACTGGCCCGCAGGCTGGAATTGGCACCCAAGGCGCTGGAGGCTTGGAGCCAGCCGATTTCCGTAAGCGACGCCGAGTATGTACTCGCAGGGCTCTATGCCCGCCAGGCGTGGGACCTGCGTGACTATTCCCTGGCCGCCAGCCACGCCGCGGCGGCAGCGCAGATAGCGCTCGAGGGCAAGAACACCAGCGCCTGGTGGAATATGACCTACATGCAGGCTGAATGCCTGATGAAACAAGGCGATTTGCCGGAGTGCCGGAAGATCATCGAGCGCCTTCTGGAACACCCCATGGCCACCGAGTCGGTGGGCCTCGGCGTCCGGGCCCGGCAGATGCTCGCCGCCGTGTGCCACGGCCAGGGCCAATTGTCGGTCGCTGTCGAACACGCCCTCGAGGCCGTCAAGCTCTCTGTCAACCTGCCCCGGGGCTCCACCGTGGCCATCGGCGCGCACCGGATCCTGATCGGCGCCCTGGCCGAAAGCGGCCGGCTGGACGAGGCCTGGAAGTATTGCCAGGCCCTGCTTGAGCAGGTTGATGAGCATGCCATGTCCCAGCTTGCCGGCGAAGTCGCCTGGGTGATCGGGAATGTTGCCTTCATGCGGCACGACTACGCCGAAGGGGTGAAGCACCACGAGCGGGCAGCCCGGCTGCTCTCCCCCGCCAACGACATCGAGCTGTGGGCGCGTTTCAACAAGGCCTCCGCCGCCGTCCGGCTGTCCTCCGGCATCGTGGAGCCGGAGACCCTCTCGGCCATCGAGCGCGCGGAATTGGCTTTCTCCATTGTGGGAGGAACCAAGAGCGACGAGCTCGAGGTCGCCTTCATCCGGGCGCGCTGGCTGTACCTTACCGGGGACATCGTGGCGGCCGTCGAAAAGCTGCGGGAAATCCATGCCGAGCGCGACGCCCTCGGCAAGCACACGGCGGGCGAGGTATCCCTCCTCCTCGGCAAGTCACTGAAGGCTTCGGGGGAAACCGACGAAGCGCTGGTCCACCTTGAGGAAGCCCAGAAGGCGTTCGCCGGCGCCGGCGCCCAGGATCGCGTCCAGCAGGCGCTGGACGCGATCCTCGATATCAAGCTCGCCCAGAAGCGCGCCGCCGCGGCGGCGCAGGCAAG
>JABFWC010000323.1 GCA_013362385.1 Pseudarthrobacter sp. | reverse complement strand
TGGGACCAGGAGCGGGACGAATACTGGCTGCCCCCTGACGAAGTGACGCTGTGGCGGGTGGCCTGACCGTGCCTGGGTGTAATAAATCCATTAGGTATAAAAGGTATATAAGCTTCACTGCGTGTCCACGAAGCTCCAACCGCCCGATTGTCGGGTCATGACCGAGGGGCCTTGGAGACTTCACCCGCCATACCCGGGATCACGGCGAAGCTTGGGACCAGGAGCGGGACGAATACTGGCTGCCCCCTGACGAAGTGACGCTGTGGCGGGTGGCCTGACCGTGCCTGGGTGTAATAAATCCATTAGGTATAAAAGGTATATAAGCTTCACTGCGTGTCCACGAAGCTTCAACCGCCCGATTGTCGGGTCATGACCGAGGCCTTGGAGACTTCACCCGCCATACCCGGGATCACGGCGGGGATCACGGCGGGGATTTATATCCGTTAGGGGTATTAGGTATAAAAGCGACAAAGGAGCTACTATAGTTTTTATACCTAATGACTATATAGCGGATGCTCATCGTGGTCCCCGTCGAGCCGGTGACTCCACAGCGGTCCCGGGATGTTAGGGCCAATGGCGATATTGTCTCCTATGGACACCGTGTCGCTATAAGTCCTAATAGGGATATTGGCTATATTCGTTCCATCACTGATTGGAGATTCCATGGCAGCGACCATCTATGCGCTCATCAACCAAAAGGGCGGCGTCGGCAAGACGACGGAAACGTACAGCCTCACCAGAGCTTTGGTTGCGTCCGGAAAGCGAGTCTTGGCCATAGACGCCGACCCGCAGGGAAACCTCAGCGGCATCCTGGCAGCAGACAACGTGGAAGCGGACCAACTCACCTTTGCTGACGTGCTGCTGGGGGAGAGGGTCCAAGACGTCGAAGTCGACGGCATCTGGGGAGGACTCGCCGTTCTCCCCGGCAACTCCAACACGACCAAAGCAATCCAGCAGCTACACACCGAGCACGGCCGCGAGTACCGGCTCAAAGAAGCCCTGGCGGACAGCCTGGACCGCTACGACATAATCCTCATTGACTGCGCACCCAGCCTAGAGCTGCACACCATCAACGCGCTTGCAGCGGCGCACCGCGCCCTGGTGATCTGCCAACCCGGCAAATTCTCCCTCGATGGGTTGAGCCAGCTGCAGCTGAGCTTCGACAGCGTCTCCCGGTACTACAACCCCCTGCTGACAGTGGCGGGCGTGATAGTCAACGGAAACCGCAACACCCTGACCCACAAGGCATGGATAGCTGACCTCGCCGAAGCCTCACCGTGGCGGGTCTTCACGCCCTACGTGCCGTATTGGAGCGTCATCCAAGACGCCATGGAAGCCGGCGTCGGCCTCGACGAGTGGCCCGGAGACGACAAAGCGCGGCAAGCCTACGAAATCTACGCACGACACCTCGCGCATCTGGATGAAATCGAACTTCGTGCACACCTGGAAAAGATGTTCCCAAAGCACGACTACAGCACCCTGGAGAGCTGACATGGCACAACGACCCGAACGCCGAAAGAGCACCCTCGGGGCTGCTCACCCAATCGAGCACCAAAACAACCAGGCGCCTGTGATGAAAAATCAAGAGGATCCGGGGCCGCAGCTCATCACAGACCAGGCTCCTTCGCCTTCGCGCGCGCAGGATCCAGCCGCGCCGGCTGCTGCGCCGAAGGTTGCCAATAAAGCCGGCAAAACCCAGCCGAAAGGGGCCTTCTACGCGGACGAGGATGAACTAGAACGCATCCGAGCCGCATGGTTTCATACTCCGACCACCGCGGCCGAGCGGGAAGCCTCCTTCTCGGACTTCCTTCGGGAAGCCGCCCTCGTGAGGATGCAGGGACGCGAGAAGACTTACAACGGAGGCAACCCGTTTCCCCGCGTACCGTCTGGAAAAATCGCACGCGGCCGAAGGTAGGCAAAAGGTCTTTTGTCGCTATTAGGTCTAATGCCGACAATAGAGCTGCTGCTAGGGAATGTGGTGCCTGGCTCACAGCCACAGAACCAGAGTCCCTTAGAGAGCGCTGTAAAGTTTGGCCCGTAGATTGGGGGACGCCATGGTGGCGAACAGTTTTGAAACGCTGAAGAAGGTCATCGAGGACAACTCAGAGGCTGACCACTTCTTCCGTGCGGTGCACGAGTGGGGCGTAGTAGCGGTGGAGGAAGATCCCCTCCAGGAAGGCGAATGCGTCTGCGGGCAGCAGGATCTCCGATACATGTACACCATCCAAAATCGCCACAATGGACGGACGCTGGAATACATCGGCAGCACGTGTGTAGAGCACTTTGAGAGCAGCGAACTGAACCTTCAGATCACCACGTTCAGGGGTCTGTTCGATCTCAGAAAGAAGATTATCGCGGGAGAGCGGATCTTTCTCGAAGCGGATTTCTCCCGCGACATTCTGCGGTGGCTGTACGAAGCGGGCGCCTTCCCAGCGAACCGGTTCAACAACAACAATGGTGAAAACGACTACCTGTTTCTTCTAGACATGTTCAACAAGCACATCAAAGACAACATCACGCAGCCGCAACAGAGGAAGATTTGGGGATTGCTGAACTATACGGTGAAGCCGTTTGTCAGCAATCACCCAGCCCTCGGTTAAGTCGGGGGAGCGCGGAGCGCGGCCCGATCTGGCTAAGGCGCCATTTCGTTTCTGGACGAGTTCAGTTTGCGGTGGGGGAGCGGGGCGGCAGGTGCCGGTACAGGCTGGTCCGCGACAGACCCGTCTTGGTGACGATTTCGCGCATGGTCTTCCCTTTGTCCCGCAGCATCACGGCATGTTCGAGCTTGTCAGGATCTACGACGGATGGCCTGCCCGTGCGCCGGCCGTTGGCTGTAGCCACGGCCCGGGCATGCGCCGCGCGTTCGGCTGCATAGGTTCGCTCCATTTCCGCGAACAGGGCCAGCAGGACCACTGCCAGTTGCGCCATGGGACTGTCGGGAGACGATGTATCGATGCGCAGAGGATCGGCTAGTGTCCGGATCCCCACTTCACGCTCTTTGAGCTCATGCATCAGGTTGAGCGTATCCCGCACTGTTCGCCCCAAGCGGTCCAACGTATGCACAACGATTACATCGCCGGCCCTGGCATGCTGCAGCGCAGCGTGAAGGCCGGGCCGATCCCTTGTGGCCCCCGACCGCTTATCGGAAAAGACCGTCGTGACGCCGGCGGCCGCCAAGGCGTCCAGCTGCCGACTCAAATCCTGCTTGGCGGTTGAGACCCGCGCGTATCCGATATCCATTCCCGCACGGTACCGAAAGTTGTTCTCGTGACGGCACATTATGGCGCACGTTTTGGCATAACATCCGGGACGATCAAGTTACGTGCAGCTACGCGGGTTGAGTGTCATTTTCAGAAGTCGTCTGCACTTAATATCCGAAGTCGTCTGCACTAGCCGTCCCCGCGGTGGCACGACTGCAAGTGTGCAGAGACCAGGACGGATGAGAGCCACCTGTCAGGGCCACAAACTTACCCGGATCGCTGACTGCTCCATGGGGAGGCTTGACCTTCCCCTCTGGTGGAAGGTCGACACTGGTTTCAGGAGATTGTTTTCACTCTTGAGGAGTAATCGTGTCTAATCGTCCATCCGCCCCTTCGGGGGGAATCCGGGGCATTTTGTTCGCTGTCGGGGCCGTTACCCTGGCCGTTATCTGTTGTGCCGGCCCGGTTCTGATCGCAGGGGGTGGTCTCGCCTTGGCGGGCGGGGTGATTGGAAATCCTGCCGTCCTTGCAATCGGTGCGCTCGTTGTTGCGGGAGCCGTCGCGTTTACTGTGAGCCGCCGCCGCGCCCGTGCGCGGGCAAATGAAGTACCGGGCGGGCAGTCCGAGGGCGGGTCATCCGCTGCTGAAGCTCGTGCCCCGAAGATGGCTGACTGCTGTGACCCCCGGAAGACCGGGGCCAACGCTTCCGCGCAGAAACCGGAGAGCCGGGACACTTCGTCCACGAACGGAAGGAACAGCCGCCCATGACCACTTCCACATCACCGTCAGCAACCCGTCCGACACGGCAACACCCGCGCCAGCGGCCCGCAGCCCGCGCAGGTGCACTGATGGGCGCGCTGCTGGCCTCAATACTGCTCGCCGGCTGCGGCTCGAGCACCGGCGCAGGCGCACCGCCGAGTGCCGCGGCTTCCTCAAGCGCTGGCACCGGTTCGGGGCCCGCGGTTGCGTCCGTCTCGGTGAAGACCCTTAACGGCTCGTCGTTGACGCTTCCGACGGGTAAACCGACTGTCATCTATTTCTTTACCGCGTCCTGCGGCCCATGCGCCGCCGGGGTGAAGAATGTTGCCTCGGGCCTGGCCAAGGCCGCCCCCGGCGCGCAGGCCGTGACCGTCGATCTTGATCCCAGCGAGCCGACCGAGGTCCTGAACCAGTTCATCGCCTCCGTCGGCAACCCGCCGGTCACGCTGGTGCGGGACGACGGGACCCTGTTGAAACACTTCAACGTCGATTCCCTCGGGACGACGGTCGTCCTGAACTCGTCAGGCAAGGAAATCTTCCGCGGCGTCGATCCCTCCGCCGACGTAACTGCCAAGGCCCTCGCGGCCGCCGGCTCGTAGGAGGGAACGCCCCATGACTGGAACACTCGCCTTCGCTTTCGGTGCCGGCATGCTTTCGACCGTGAACCCCTGCGGATTCGCGATGCTTCCGGCTTTCCTGGCCTACTACATCGGCCGGGACGACACCGCCACCGGCTCCGCGGGTCCGGGGCTGCTCCGCCGGGCGTTCAGCGGCCTCGGCGCAGGGGCCTTGGTCAGCCTCGGATTCGCCGGGATCTTCACCCTTACCGGGCTGCTCGTTGCTTTCGGGCTGCGCAGCATCATCGGCGACGTCCCATGGGTGGCCGTCCTGATTGGGGTCCTGCTCGCCGGGGTCGGCATCGCGATGCTCGCCGGCAGGCGCGTGGGGCTGACCCTGAACTCGAACCGGATCAACCGGCCCGGCCGCGGGCCGGGCTCGATGATCGCCTTCGGCGCCGCCTACGCCGTCGCCTCGCTCTCCTGCACCCTGGCGGTGCTGCTGGCAGTCATCGCCCAGGCCCTGGCAGCGAACAGCATCACAGCCCTGGTTTCGGTCTTCGTGGCCTACGCCGGAGGGGCGAGCATGGTCCTGATCCTGCTGGCGCTCTCCTCGGCACTGGCCAGCGGAGCCTTGGCCAAAGGACTGCACCGGGCCTCACGCTTCCTGCCCCGTGTCGCCGGAGCCGTACTCGTACTTTCCGGTGCCTACCTTGTCGCTTACTGGGCGCCCGCGCTGGCCACCGGCCAACCCAATCAGGGCATCGCCGGAGGGATGAACGTCGCATCCTCGGCAGTGACCGGGTTCATCGGGGCCAATACCACCCTCATCGCGGTTCTCGCCCTCTCCCTCGCCACGGCCGTGCTGCTCGCGGCCCTCGGGACACGCAAGCGCACCGCCAGGCCGGTGCCGAAGAAACCCGAGGACGACTGCTGCGCACCTGCAGCCGAACCGCATGTAAATTCCGCCAACCACTCCGCCGCGGACCTGAACCGCACGACCCCTGCATCACGCGACGTCCCGCCGGCCTGACGCAGGAGCACGAGGCGCCGGGGCAAAGCGGTTTGATGAACACACCTGGACCCCGGCGCCGTCGATCCGCCGACCGGCAGTCAGCTGAGCTTGGGTTCGAGACCGTCGGGGACGATCACGGTCGGCGTCCCCGCAGTGCCCAGAGCGTCTCGCAGGTTGCGGCTACGGCGAGCCCGAACACCTGGTGGGCGGCAAAGCCAAGCAGATGGGTCACCAGCGGGTATGCGCGGTTCGGGGCGCTGAACCCGGCCAGGGGCGTCAGCAATTCATCGGTGATCAACGACATCGCCGTCCCCGTGGCCAGGCCGGTCGGGACTACTCCCATCCCGGTCGTGCGACGCAGCAGCACATACAGGGGCGACCAGCTCAGCGCGAGCCCATAATGCATGAACAGCGAAGCTCGCTCCAGCGCTTTTCCCTCCAGCATGATCCCGCCGGCACCGAAGATCTTCTTCGCTGCCAGTTCATAGGGTGGCCCGGGTCGGGCGGCGTCTTCCCTGGCCCGGTCCTGTGCGGATTCCAGTTCGTAGAGTTTCATGCTCACCGGTTCCATGGCCTTGGTCCCGACGTACCCCGCGACCCAGGCGGTGACCAGGTCTTCGAATGCTTCAGTGGCTTTCATGATGGCCTTCTCCCTTGGTGGCAATCGTGTAATCCCGGATTCCCCGGAGGCAACAAACCTTTGGGGTGTGTGCGGCGGCTAGATGTCGAGTGTGTCCAGGGCGGCCTGGTAGGCCTCGTTGTAGGTCGGGTACTGGGCCACCTGGTCCCGGAGGGTGTCGATGGGGATCCGGGCGCGGATGGCCAGGGAGGCCTGGTGTATCCATTCCCCGGCCATCGGGGCCACAGCCCAGGCGCCGATCAGGACCTTGCGGTCGGTGTCGGCCAAAAGCCCGAGGTGTCCGCGGGGATCCCGTTCGTAGGTCCAGGGCCTGGTGATGGCTGCGGCAAGGTCGATTTCCGCCGCTGTGGTGTTCAGGCCCTCCTGGTCTGCCCGGGCTTGGGTGAGGCCGGCGGCGGCGATTTCCGGGTCGGCGAACACGACCCGGGGAATGCCCTCGTAGAAGGCCTTCCGGGGTTTGCCGAGAATGGCGTCGGCCGCGATCCGGCCCTGGTATTTCGCGACGTGGGTGAAGGGCATGATGCCGGTGACGTCCCCGATGGCCCACACGTTCTCGCCGGCCCGGCAGTGTTCATCGACCTGTACCTGCCCGCGGTCGCCCAGGACGACTCCCGCCTGTTCGAAGCCCAGGTCCTGGGTGCGCGGGGTGCGGCCGGTGGCGAAGATGACGACGTCGGCCGCCACCTCGGTGCCGTCGTCGAGGTCAAGGACGCTCTGCCCGCCTGCACGACGGCCGCGGCGGGCGTTGACTCCGAGGCGGATGTCGATCCCGGCTTCGGGCAGGTATTTGCCGGCCAGCTCACCCGCGCGGGGTTCTTCGCGTTCCAGGAGCCGGTCCCCGCGGTGGATCAGGGTGACCTTGACTCCGAAGCTGGCCAGGAACGTGGCCGTCTCAATCCCGACGGCGCTGCCGCCGACGATGACAGCGCGCTGCGGGAGGGTCGTGGCCGTATAGGTTTCCCGGTTTGTCCAGGCCGTGATCTGATCCAGGCCCTCCAGAGCCGGGATGACCGGGTCGGAGCCGGTCGCGATGATGATGTGTTCCGCGCTCAGTTCCCGGTCGCCGGCCCGGATCCGTCCCGGGCCGGTAATCCGGGCTTCCTCCTTGATGACCACCGCACCGTGGCGGGCGTACCCCTCGATCTGGGCCTTGTCATCAAGATGCCTGATCATGTAATCGCGGTAGTCGCTGGTTTCGGGCCAGTCCAGCTCCGCCCCCGACACCCCGGCCGCCCGGTGCGCTTCCGTGCGGACCTCGGGTGGCCTGAGCACGGTCTTGGACGGCACGCAGGCCCAGTACGCGCATTCCCCGCCGATGAGCTCGCGCTCGATAACAACGACCTTCTTCCCGGCCTTCAGCAAACGGCCCGCGGCGACTTCCCCGCCAGGTCCCATCCCCAGCACTGCCACATCGAAATGTTCGCTCATCGTTTGTCCCTTCAATCGTCACTGGCCGTTCAGGTTCTGGTCGAGCGTCCCGCAACGGGCCCGGTTCCCGCGGAGGATGTTAGCCGCTGTGTCGGGCCTTCTCCCCGGTCTCATGCCGGTGCGGAAAGGTTGAGGGCGGTGGTTGCGGGAGGAGCCTTGTCGTTCAGAGCCCGGGCGGGAACGCGTATTTCGGCTGGATCATGGCCACTTCGTTCCCGTATACCAACGCGATCTCATCATGGGCAGCCAGGACAACTTCCGTGAGACCCCATGTCTTGGCCTTTCCGTTGACGTACACCGTCCACTTGCCCGCTTCTGAACTGCATTCCGGGCCGATACATCCGGTGCCGCCGAGCATTCCCCATTCCTGGAGAACCTGGCCCAGGGTATAGCGCTGGCCGGCCGTGGGCGCCTCGATATGGATTATCCCGGAGGTGTCATGGGTGTGCAGGGAAGAGATTCCATTGGGTTGACCGTCCGGGCCGAAAGTAATCCCGATGCCCTCCGGAACCGTCACGGGTTTCCCGTGCACGACCACGTCAAGATGGGCATGAAAATGCTCCGCCGTCCCCTCGGCCCTCAGGACAGGCAGCCCCGCGGCCTGGATCCGCCCAGCCGCGCCGGCCGGATCCAGATCCCATGTGGGCGCGGACGGTCCCGAAGGAGAGGCCGAAGCGGTCGGGACCGGGGCTGTCCCCGGCGCCGAAGACGACGGGGCACCGGAACACCCGGCCAGAGCCAACGCTGCCAGGGCGGCGGCGGGCAGGGTCATCCAACGCTGTTTCATGCGTGGGGGGCGGCCTTTCGAAACTGAACGGTCCGGCGCGGGGAAGGGCGCCGGGGCGGTGGATGTTAGCAGCTGCAGCTTTGTGCTCCGTTGCCCGGTTTCGCGCTGTTCTGCGGGGTGATGCCGGAGAGCATTTGTTCGGCCATGGTGGAGGCCAGGCGATATGCCTCGTCGACGGGGATGACGGTGCCGTCGGGGTGGTTCTTGAGCCAGGGTTCCGCTTCTTCGGGTGAGGCGAAGAAGTGGACCTGGTTGCAAAAGGATGAGCGGACAGAACTCATGTCCTCCGGATTGACCAGTGAGACCACGGCGGTGGCCGGCTCAACACTGGTGACACCGGCGCTGTCGACTCGCACACGCACGGGCGTTCCCGTTGATTTGTAGGCGGATTCGATCCGCGCGGAACCACCCAGGAGGGTCGGGAAGATGAGTGTGTCCAGTGCGCACCAGGTGTAGAGCTGTTCGCCGTCGACTTCGAAGCGGTGCTGGGTGGGGCGCTGAGTCAGACCCTGCCCGATGATCCGCCCGGACCCGTCGTACTCGGTGTCGGCCATGGTCTCCAGTGAGGCGCGGATTTCCTCGGTGGTTCGGCCAGTGGCAGCGGCGAGGTCATTGACGTCGACCGGGTCGCCCTGGGCGAGGAGTTTCAGCAGGGGCAGCCACAGCCAGGGCTGCATGCCGGTTTCGGAGGAGGCGAGGCGGTCGGTGACCTGGTTGATGTTGTTTGTCATCGTTTTTCCCTTCTGTTGGGGATTGGGTGTGAGGCTGACGGGGCAGGGGTCAGGAGGCGCAGCAGGAGAGTTTGGAGATGTCCGTGGTGAAGGACTGTGCGGCGATCTTGATCCCCTCGGCCATGGTCAGGTACGGGGACCAGAGGTTCGCCACCTGGTCCACGCTCATGCCTGCCTCGAGGATGTAGACACCTGCGGCGGCGAGGTCTCCTGCTTCCTTGCCCACGGCGGTGATTCCCACGATCCGTCCGGTGGAGGCGTCGGCGACCATCTTGATGAAGCCGCGGGTGTCCCTGTTCACCAGGGCGCGGGGCACGTATTCCAGGGGCAGGACCCGGCACTCGCACCGAATGCCCGCCGCGTTGGCTTCCTTATCGGTCATCCCGACCGCGGCCAGCGCGGGGCTGGTGAAGGTGACGCGGGGCAGGTGCCGGTAATCAACCTCGCGGCCGGTGTTGTTGAAGGCGTTTTCGACGGCAAGGGAGCCGTGGGCGGCTGCGACGTAGACGAATTCGCGGTGTCCGGTCACGTCCCCGGCAGCCCAGATCCGGTCGTTGGAGCTGGCCAGCTGGCTGTTGACCAGTATCTCGCCGCCGTCCCCGGTCTTGACGCCGACGGCGGCCAGATTCAGTCCGTCCGTGACCGGCCGGCGGCCGGTGGCGACCAGAATCCTGGCGGCTCGGAATTCCTCCAGTCCGCCGGAGATGGCCGCGGTCGCAAT
>JABFWC010000029.1 GCA_013362385.1 Pseudarthrobacter sp. | reverse complement strand
CCATCAGCTTGTTGTTCTCGCGCGGCGACTGCTGAACCTGGGGCAGGATCTGCGGGACCACGTTGCCGTCGCCCTGGGTGACAGCCAGCACCGAACGGGGCCACGTGCGGTCGCTGGTGACCACCGTGGTGAGCAGCTTGGTGGATCGCACGGGCATGCGGGCCTCGTAGGAGCCCACCTGCGAGCGGATCTTGTAGTTCTGGGTGCGCACTTCCAGCTCGGGGCCGGCCACCCGGTCCGCGAGCTTGGAGGCATCCTTGGCGGCATCGCCGGCGTCCGTGGCACTGGACACCTGCTCCAGGATGCGGCGGAACTGCGAGTCCAGCAGCACCGGCAGGCCGCCTGCCGGCGCTGCCGCGTTGCCGCTGGGGGTCGGGGACGGACTCGCGGCCTGGGCGCCGGCCGCGGTTCCGGCCAGCACGGCGGCGGTCATCCCGGCGGCCAGCATGGTCATCCGCGAAGAGGAGGACTTTGCCTGGATACGGGCCCGGGCGCGCTGGGCATAGCCGCTGCCCCCGGTGCCGCCTTCGGCGTCGGCGCCGTCCTTGCGCCGGCCGGAAAGCACGGCCAGGGCGATGCCGCCCAGGATCAGCAGGCCGCCGATGACCATCAGGGGAACGGCCCAGGGTGTGGAGGTGTCATTCGGGAACGTCATGGACACCGACGCCGGAGCGGGCTTGGTTCCGTCTGCGGCAAGCAGCAGGGACCAGTCCCCGTCAGCGGGCGGGGTCCAGGTGTATTCCAGGCCCCCGCTGGCGTTTTCGCTTGAGACCCAGAGGTCCGACCCCGCCGGGTTCGGCGCGGTGGCGTCGCCGTCCGCGTGCTCGACCTGCAGGGACTTGCCGTCTTCCGAAACCCCCGAGATGGTGTTGTGGGCCGTCTGGCCGACCCAGGCTTGGACATCGTCAGGCCGGCCGGCGGCCAGGATGAAGTTGCCGTCGCCCTGGACGGTCACCTTGACCGGGCCCTCGTGGGCGGTCCGCAGCTTCTGGTCGATGACGGTCAGCGGTGCG
Source organism: Pseudarthrobacter sp. (assembly GCA_013362385.1). GTDB lineage: Bacteria > Actinomycetota > Actinomycetes > Actinomycetales > Micrococcaceae > Arthrobacter. The sequence continues at coordinate 1,576 of JABFWC010000029.1, read as the reverse complement.
GCGGCGGCATCAGCCGGGACGGCCGCAGTGAAGGTCTCAGAGGGAGCCCAGATGGTCCTCTGGCCGATGCCGGCCAAAAGTGTCAGGAGGCCGAGCAGCACGAGTGCGACTGCAGTCTTTAAACGCAAGGGAACACCTATCATCAGCGGGGGTTTGCCCTCAATAGTAACCTTTTTGTTACCACGGGCCCGGATTCGGGCGCCCCCGCCCGGACCGGGCCGGCCCCCGGATGGCGCCTTCCGCTCCCGCTGACAAGCCTGCTGATAGTGTTTGCGATGATCATCACACCGGCCCGCCCAGGCGGCGCCTCACACGGAACAGGCCCTTTAAACCAGTGACTGACAAGACGGATCCGTCCTCCACGGCAGCCGGAAATTCCGGGGACCCCGGGGCCGCGGCCCCGGCCCCGGTGGCACCGCAGGCCATGGCGGCGGCCCGGCGAAAAGGCACTGCCGCGGCGGCACTGGGCCAGGTGATGCGCAGGCTTCGGCAGCCACTGCCCGGCGCCCAGCCCAGGCTTCGCTTTGAAATGCCGCCCGAGTACTCCGGCCAGGCTCCCGAGACGGACCACGAGGGCGACGAGGAACCGCAGTTCGGGCATCCGGGTCCGCGCATGTCTCCCCAGCATCCGCTGTACATGGGGTTCATGGGAACGGTGGGCGTGGGACTGGCGCTGCTCGTCTACTGGATCGGTTCGCACACCACGCAGTTGCTGCTTTGGATCGTGGCAGCGTTGTTCATCGCCCTCGGCCTGGAACCTGTGGTGGGCTGGCTCGAAAACCGGAAGATTCCGCGCCCGGCGGGAATCCTGGTCTCCGTGGCAGTCCTTATGGGCGCCGTCGTCGGATTCTTCGCCACGCTGATTCCCACGATCGTGGAACAGGTCTCGGAAATCGTCCAGCAGGCACCGGACTGGCTGCGCAACTTCCTGGACTCGGACTTCTTCCACAGCCTGGACAACCAGTTCGGCATCCGCGACCGGATCTCCGAGGAACTGGCCAAGTTCGTCAACGACCCTGCCGCCATGGGCGGGATCTTCGGCGGCGTGGTGGGCTTCGGCTCCACCGTGGCCAACGCCCTCTTCGGCACGCTGATCGTCCTGGTCCTGAGCCTCTACTTCCTGGCGGCACTTCCGGCCATGAAGAAATGGGGATACCGGCTGGCACCGCGCTCGCGCCGGAAGCGGGTTGCCGCGCTGTCGGAGGAAATCACCAGGTCCGTGGGCAACTACGTCATCGGCCAGGCCTGCGTGGCCCTGCTCAACGCCACATTCGCCTTCATCGTCATGTCCATCGTGGGCATCCCGTTTGCCCTGCTTCTGGCGTTCGTGGTGGCCCTGCTCGCCTTCATCCCCCTGGTGGGCGGCATGATCGCCGGCATCGTGGTGGTGCTGGTCTCCCTCACCGAGGGCTGGCAGGCCGCCGCGGTCTACGCCGTCTGCTACTTCGCCTACCTGCAGTTCGAGGCATACTTCATCTCACCGCGCATCATGCAAAAGGCTGTCGCAGTCCCCGGCGCCGTGGCGGTGATATCCGTGATCGCCGGGGGGAGCCTGCTGGGCGTGCTCGGCGCCCTG
>JABFWC010000129.1 GCA_013362385.1 Pseudarthrobacter sp. | reverse complement strand
GGGTGCGTGCGGCGAGCGCCGCTTCCAGGAACTCCAGGTGCGCCGGCGTTACGGCCACCACCCGGCCCAGGTACTCCGGGTGCTTCGCGACGAACTTCTTGATGAACGGGCAGACCGGGACGATCCCCATCGCGGCCTCGACGGTGCTGTCCAGGGCGGCCTTGGCCAGCCGGCCCGCGAGGCCCTGGCCGCCGTATTCCTCGTTGATCACCGTGTGGTAGAAAATCCGCTGCGGCGCCGACCCGCCGTCGTAATCCTTGTACGCGGCCTTCCCGATCCGGTTCCCGGCATCAAGGATCTCGAAGCGCTGGCGCTCGGGGTTATGGCGGAGGGTGATGTCAGTCAAGGGAAACTCCTTCGTTTGCGGGGTAGTGCTGCCCCGTGCAAAGCCTAACCCGGCCCGTGCAGCACTTATTTCCTCAAGCCGCACCGTGCAGGGACTGGAGCCGCCAAGTTTATGGTCGCGCCCGGGAGGGGACCTGCCTATAGTGGCTTACGCCGCACCAGCCGGTTCCGCCCGGCCGCGGTCCGGTCCCTGGCACGTTCTACCGGTGAGGAGAACCGCATGAAGACCCGTACCATCGGACAACTGACCGTCTCCGCCCTGGGCCTTGGCTGCATGGGCATGAGCGAGTTCTACGGCGAGGGCGACGAGCAGGAGTCCATCGCCACCATCCACGAATTCCTCGACGCCGGCGGCGCCCTGCTGGATACCGCCGACATGTACGGCCCCTTCACCAATGAGGAACTGGTGGGCCGCGCCATCGCTGGACGCCGCGATGACGTGGTGGTGGCCACGAAGTTCGGCAATGAACGGCGTGAGGACGGGTCCTGGGTAGGCATCAACGGCCGGCCCGAATATGTCCGCTCAGCCTGCGACGCCAGCCTCCAGCGGCTGGGGGTGGACCACATCGATCTGTACTACCAGCACCGTGTGGACAAGACCGTGCCGATCGAGGACACGGTGGGCGCCATGGCGGAACTGGTGCAGGCCGGGAAGGTCCGGCACCTGGGACTGTCCGAAGCGTCGGCGGAAACCATCCGCCGCGCCCACGCCGTGCATCCCATCACTGCGCTGCAGACCGAATACTCGCTGTGGGAGCGGGAGCCCGAAACCAAGGTGTTTCCCGTGCTCGCGGAGCTGGGCATCGGGTTCGTCCCGTACAGCCCGCTGGGCCGCGGCTTCCTCACCGGCCAGATCCGCAGCCCCGAGGACTTCGCGGAGGACGACTTCCGCCGGCACTCCCCGCGCTTCCAGGGCGGGAACTTCGCCCGCAACCTCGAGCTCGTGGACCGGGTCAAGGAACTGGCCGACCGGAAGCAGTGCACGCCAGGCCAGCTGGCCCTGGCCTGGCTGCTCGCACAAGGTGAGCACGTCGTCCCGATCCCCGGCACCAAGAAGCGGGAGCGGCTGCGCGAAAACCTGGGCGCCACGGACATTGACCTCGGCGTTGAAGACCTCCAGTTGCTCGACCAGATGGCACCCGCAGGAGCCACGGCCGGCGCCCGCTACCCGAACATGTCCACCATCGACAAGTAATTTCCGCAGGAGCAAAGGAGAACCCCATGGCCGTCAACGACGACGAAGCGCAGGTCCTCGACCAATGGAGCGACCGGCTGGCCAAGGCACTGCAGGTCCTGGACCTGGATGTTGACCACGAGCTGATCCTTGACCTCGCCCGCAAATCCTCGGACAACGTCATCCATGCCGCCGCCCCCGTCACCACTTTCCTCGTGGGGTATGCAGCGGCGCTGGAAGCCGGGGCTGGCGGCAGGAACCGGGAGGCAGCCCAGGCGGCAGTTGCCAACGCCGCAAAGATCGCCTTCCAGCTAATCGAAGACGGCGGTAACAACCCGGCTTGACCGGCCCTGGCCCGCTTAGGCGGTGCTACCCCGCGCCGGTTATGCGGGCCAGGGCAGGTTATGCACCACGTAGGGCAACGGACGACGGCGGATTGCGGCTGGCGTAGGCTGGTTGCGAAGGCTGAAGCCAACGGCCGCGTTTTCTTCCCTGCCGTGTGGAGCCCCTGATATGTCCGACGAACCTGCACTCCGCGCCCTCGCCGCGTCTGCTTTCTCCCTTCCCGACCTTCGCGCCGGCCAGCTGGCCGGCATGGCCGCCCTGGCGGACGGCCGCGACGTCCTTGCCGTAATGCCGACCGGCTACGGCAAATCGGCCATTTACCAGGTGGCGGCTCTGCACCTGCACCGCGCAACGGGACGTCCTGCCGTCGTGGTTTCCCCCCTTATCGCCCTGCAGGAGGACCAGCTGGACGGGCTGGCCGCGGACCTGGGACCGGATGCCGCCGTCGCCATCAACTCGTCCCGCAGCGATTCCGAGGTGGCGGCGGCGTGGCAGGCTGCCGAGGACGGCAAAGCCGTCTTTGTCTTCCTCGCCCCGGAGCAGCTGGCCAAGCAGTCCACCGTGGACCGGATCGCAGCCCTGGACATCTCCCTGTTCGTGGTGGACGAGGCCCACTGCGTCTCCTCCTGGGGCCACGACTTCCGCCCCGACTACCTCAGCCTCGGCACCGTCCGCGAGCGGCTGGGGAACCCGCCGGTGGCAGCACTGACCGCCACTGCATCCCCGCCGGTGCGGGACGAGATCGTGGAGCGGCTGGGCATGGAAGACCCCCTGATCCTGGTCCGTGGCTTCGACCGGCCCAACATCAGCCAGGACGTGGTCCGCCACCAGGAGGACAAGGGCAAGCGCCAGGCGGTCCAGGCGCAGGTGGCCGACTTTGCCAAGCGGGGGCCCGGGCTCCTGTACGCCGCCAGGCGGAAAGACACCGAGAAGTACGCGGCCAAGCTGGCCAAGGAAGGCCTGCGTGCGGAGGCCTACCACGCGGGCCGTTCCGCCCGTGACCGCGAGCGCATCCACGAAGAGTTCCTCAACGACGCGCTGGACGTGGTGGTGGCCACCACCGCCTTCGGGATGGGCATCGACAAACCCAATGTCCGATTCGTGGTCCATGCGGACATTCCCGAATCCCTGGATGCCTACTACCAGGAGATCGGGCGTGCCGGCCGGGACGGCGAACCAGCGTCCGCCGTGCTGCATTACCGCTCGGAGGACCTGGGCCTTCGCAAGTTCTTCGGTACCCATTCCCCCGATCCGGACTCGCTCCTGGCGGTGCTGCAGGTCCTCAAGGCCGCCGGCGCCCCCGCCCCCAAATCCTCCCTGGCCGAACTGACCGGGTTTCCGGCCCGGCGCATCACCTCGCTGGTCAACCAACTCCAGGAAGCCGGGGCCGTCAGCATCGGCAAGCGGGGCGTCCGGCTGGCGTCCAAAGCGAAGCTGCCCGCACTGGTGGGGGGCGCCGTCGAACGTGCCGAAGCCCGGCAACGCGTGGAACAATCCCGGCTCACCATGATGCGCGCCTATGCCGAGACGGACGGCTGCCGCCGGCAGTTCCTGCTGGGCTACTTCGGCGAGGAACTGCCCGAGCCGTGCGGGAACTGCGACGGGTGCGCCGAGGCGGGCAAGGAAGCTGAGGGCAAGGAAGCTGAGGGCAAGGCGCCCGACGGCGGCGGCCTGGCTTCCGGGTCCGACGAGCCGTTCCCGCTCCAGTCCGCCGTGGTCCACAAGGAGTGGGGGCCGGGCCTGGTGCTGCGGCACGAGGACGATGTCATCACGGTGCTCTTCGAGCAGGAGGGGTACAAGACGCTCTCACGCGCGGCCGTCCTGGAGCACGAACTCCTGAAGCCCGCCTAGGTAGGCTGGGGGGACAACCCCGACGAGAGGCCGCCGCGTGGAAGTACCTGCTTACGTCTGGACCCTGACCATAGTGGCAATCGTAGGGCTGCTGGCCTTCGATTTCCTTTTCCACGTCCGCAAGGCGCACACCCCGTCCCTCAAGGAGTCCGCCACCTGGTCCGCGATCTACGTGGGCATCGCGCTGGTGTTCGGGCTCGGGGTGCTCGTCCTGGGCGGACCCACCATGGGCACCGAATATTTTGCCGGCTACGTCACGGAGAAGGCGCTGTCCGTGGACAACCTCTTCGTGTTCCTGATCATCATGGCGAGCTTCCGGGTGCCCCGCGCGGACCAGCAGAAGGTGCTGCTCTTCGGCATCGTGTTCTCGCTGCTCGCCCGGACCGCGTTCATCTTCCTGGGTGCCGCCCTGATCAACAGCTTCGCGTGGGTCTTCTACATCTTCGGGCTCATCCTGCTGGTCACCGCCGGTAACCTGCTCAAGCCGGACAGCCACGACGACGATTCCGACGGCCTGGTGGTCCGGCTCGCCAAGAAGTTCCTCCCGGCCTCCCAGCACTACGACGGCGACAAGCTCTTTACCGTGGAAAACGGCAAGCGGGTCCTCACGCCAATGCTGCTGGTGATGGTGGCGATCGGCGGCACGGACATCCTGTTCGCCCTCGACTCGATCCCGGCGATCTTCGGCCTGACCCAGAACGTCTTCGTCGTCTTCACGGCCACCGCGTTCTCGCTGATGGGCCTGCGGCAGCTGTTCTTCCTGATTGACGGGCTGCTGGACCGGCTGATCTTCCTCTCCTACGGCCTGGCCGTGATCCTTGGCTTCATCGGCGTGAAGCTCATCCTGCACGCCCTGCACGAGAACACGCTGCCGTTCATTAACGACGGCAAACACGTCAACGTGGTGGAGGTGAGCACCGGCCTCTCCCTGGGCGTGATCCTGGGCGTCCTGCTGGTCACCATCCTGGCCTCCATCTTCAGCCCCAAGGGCAAGGCCAAGAATGCAGTGTCCGGTGCCCGCCGGCACGCCACCGAGTACCTGGACCTGAACTACGAGACGGACATGGCGGAGCGCGACAAGATCTTCGCCCGGATGTGCCGCGAAGAGAACCAGATCCGCAAGCTTCCCGAGAAGTACAAGCGGCTCATCCGCAATGAAACCGAGTTCATGGACCTGCTCCGCAACGCCCACACCGAGCACGACAAGGCACAGGTGCGGGCGGACACGAAGGGGTGAGCGCCGGCAGGTGCCGCTGGAGGGCGGACGACGCCGGGAGGTCCGCCGTCGTCCGCCCTCCCAGGCCTGGGCTACTTACCGGAGCCGCTAATCAACCCGCATCCGGTGGGAGGCATGCCTCCAGCGAGCCATTGTGCAGCCTTGCTCCTTCCTGGACGAACTGCCCGAAGTTGGGCGCGCCCCCTTCCTGAGCCAGGTCCTTGAAGTAGTTCACATCAAGCTCCCCCGCCGAGGCCTGGGTGGAGACGATGATGCCAACGCAACTGGCGCCCGCGTTGGCTGCCTGCGCCGGGGCAGCACCCGCGGCAAAGATGGACAGCCCGGCGAGGCTGATGATGGCAATACGGCGAAGATGGGCACTCATGGCTGGAACCTCTTCTGGTGATTGGGGGAACATCCGCCGGCTGCCGGCGGCATAACCTTCGCAGCAGCCGATAGGGCCGGTTCGTTGCCCCCAGGTCGCAGACCCACACGCGGCGCCGGAGTGGGACAGGCGCCTTCACCTTCCGGCCAGACGCTGTGGCGGCTGCCGGCACTGACGGGGTACTGCTGCGGCATTCCGGCGTCCACGAAAGTTCCTGGCACCAAGGATCTGCAACAGCGCTGGCCGCATGGAGTTTGTTTGTCGGCCCCTCTTGCTAGGTTTGGAGCAGCTGTTAACCAGGGCCAGGGGGACCGTCCCCCGGCCCGGAAATCGTTGGGGAGGCCCCGTGTTCCTGCTCGAAGCTGACGGCGCAGCCGGTGCGCCCCCGGACCTGGTGTTCTCCGCCAGTGACCTCGTGGCTGCCAGCGAGTGCGAGTACCGTACGCTGCGGATCCTGGACGAAAAGCTGGGCCGCGCCGCCAAGGCAGAGTTTCCGGCCGACGAGATGAAGGTCCGCGCGGGCGAACTTGGCGACCGGCATGAACAAACGGTCCTGGCCAGCCTCGTGGCCAAGTACGGCGAGTGGGATGCAAGCCGCGGCACAGGCGTCTACTGCCTGGAGCGCGGCCAGAACCTTCGCGGCGAACTCCAGGCCAAGCACGCGGAGACCGAACTTGCCCTCCGTGCCGGCGCCGACGTCGTCTTCCAGGCCACGTTCTTCGACGGCGAGTTCCTGGGCTACGCGGATTTCCTCGTTAACGAATCCGCCGGAACCGGAAACCCGGGCCGGTACGAGGTGTGGGACACCAAGCTTGCCCGCCACGCCAAAGTGGGGGCGCTCCTGCAACTCGCCGCGTACGGCGACCAGCTGCTGGCCATGGGGCTCAAGCCCTCCCCCGTTGTGACCCTGGTCCTGGGTACCCGCGCCGGAGGCGACTGGCTCCGCAGCAGCCATTCCCTGCAGGACCTGCTGCCCGCCTTCCGGGACCGGCGCCGGCGCTTCCGTGAACTGACAACCGGCCACCGGGCGGGTGGCGCTCCGGTGCAGTGGCAGCAAGCCGGCGTGGTCCATTGTGGACGGTGCGACTACTGCGCCGAACAGGTGCAACTGAACCGGGACCTGCTGATGGTGGCCGGCATGTCCGTGGTCCAGCGGCGGAAACTTCACGCCGCCGGCATCACCACCATCGACCAGCTCGCGGCCATGCCTTCCTCCGAGGCGCACAACTCGGTGGCCCGGCTCCGTGCCCAGGCCCGGATGCAGCTGGGGCTGGACCAGGCCGTGGGATCCCGGACCTTCACCAAGGACGGCGCGCCGCACACCGTCTCCTATACGGTCCTCCCGGAGAACACCATCGGGTCACTGCCCCCACCCAGCGACGGCGACATCTTCTTCGACTTCGAGGGCGACCCGCTCTGGCAGGACCCGGCCACCGGCGCCTGGGGAATCGAGTACCTGTTCGGCGTCATCGAAGCGCCGGTCCCGGGGGCCAGCGAACCTGTGTTCCGGCCTTTCTGGGCGCATTCCCGCAGCGGGGAACGTCGGGCTTTCCTGGACTTCCTTGACTATGTGGAGAAGCGCCGCGCCCGGTTCCCGGACATGCACGTCTACCACTACGCCGCCTACGAAAAGACGGCGCTGCGCAACCTCTCACTCGTCCACCAGGCCGGCGAGGACATCGTGGATGGGTGGCTGCGGCAGGGGCTGCTGGTGGACCTGTACGCCACCGTGAAGCACTCCCTGCGCATCTCCGAGGCGTCGTACTCCATCAAAAAACTGGAACCGCTGTACATGGGTGACAACCTGCGGTCCGGGGACGTCAAGGACGCCGGCGCCTCCGTGGTGGCGTACGCGGCCTACTGCGCGGCCCTGGATGCCGGCCGCAGCGGGGAAGCCGGGACGATTCTCGCATCGATCGCGGATTACAACCGGTACGACTGCCTGTCCACCCTCCGGCTGCGGGACTGGCTGCTGACGATCGCTCCCCGCGTCCCTGTGGGCGCCCGGGCCGCCGCGGAAACTTCAGCCTCTACTTCGGCCTCCCCGGCTGCCGGTCCCGAGGGGGAACCCGTGGACGACGGACTCCCGGAAGCGCCGGATGAAAGCCCGGAAGAACAGCGCCTGCGGCAGTATCTGGCCGGCCTGCCGGACAACAGGCCCTGGACGGATGACGAACGCGCCATCGCCATGGTGGCTGCTGCCACCGGCTATCACCGCCGGGAACGCAAGCAGTTCTGGTGGCAGCACTTCGACCGCGTCGAGGCGCCGCTGGAGAGCTGGTCGGAGCAACGGAACGTGTTCATGGTTGAGTCCGTGGAAGTTTCTTCCGACTGGACGCTGGCCAAGCCCCGCGAACGCATGCGCACCCGAGTGCTGAAGCTCCGCGGAACCATGACGGAAGGGTCGGATTTCCGTGCCGACTCCACATGGTGCCGCTTGTATGACCCCCCGGGACCGGACGGCATGGCCGCCCCTAATGCCGCGCCCGATGCCAGGCCATACACCTTCAAAACGCGCATCGAGGGTCTCAAAATAGCGCCGGACAACCCCGAACACACCATCATCACCATTTCCGAGAAAGAGACCAGGAAGGTGGCCGCCTATCCCCACTTTCCAGTGGCGCTGACCGAGGATACCCCGATACCTACGGACAGTATCGAGGCCGCTATAGCCAGCATTGCCAACGCTGTCGGCTCCTCTGTACCGTCCCTGCCCGCACAACCGGGCCTGGACATCCTGCGGAAGCTGCCGCCACGGTTCCACTCCCGTTCCTTCCCTGCGGAAGTGCGGCATGGCGCCGACGGTGCAGCCGGTTACGCGGAAGCGATCACTGAGAGCCTGCGGGACCTGGACCATTCCTACCTCGCGGTGCAGGGCCCGCCCGGTACCGGAAAGACGCACGTCGGAGCGCATGTCATCGGACAGCTGGTGGCTGAAGGCTGGAAGGTGGGCGTGGTGGGCCAGTCCCACAACGTCGTTGAAAACCTGCTCTGCTGTGCCATCGCGAAAGGCGGCGTGGATCCGGCGCGGGTCGCCAAGAAACTGGCGGCACCGCATGAGGTGCCGTGGCAAGCAACGGCCGACGGCGACGTGGCCCGGCTCCTATCCTCCCCCGACGGTTGCCTGGTGGGCGGCACCGCCTGGACCATGACCGGGAAAGAGATCCCGGCCGCGTCCCTGGACCTGCTCGTCATCGACGAGGCCGGCCAGTTCTCGCTGGCCAACACCTTGGCGGTCAGCCGTGCGGCGAAGCGGCTGCTCCTCCTCGGTGATCCGCAGCAACTGCCGCAGGTGACGCAGGGAGCCCACCCCGAACCGGTCGATGAGTCCGCGCTGGGCTGGCTCGCGGCCGGCCATGCCACCCTGCCTGCCGACCTTGGCTACTTCCTGGCCGACACCTGGCGCATGCACCCGGCACTTTGCCGAGCCGTGTCGAACCTGAGCTACGAAGGAAAGCTTCAGTCCGCTCCTGCGGCGTCACTGCGCCACCTGGCGGGGGCGGCGCCCGGGGTTGAGACAGTCTTCGTGGACCATAGCGGGAATGCCACGGCGTCGAAGGAAGAAGCCGAGGAGGTGGTGCGCCAGGCCCGGCGCCACCTCGGGCTAAAGTGGCAACCCGCGCCGGACGGCGGGTCCCGGCCGCTGGAGCAGCAGGACCTCCTGGTTGTGGCTGCCTACAACGCCCAGGTCCACCTGGTCCGCAAAGCCCTGGCGGAGGCCGGTCTGCCGGACGTACGCGTGGGCACCGTGGACAAGTTCCAGGGCCAGGAAGCACCCGTGGTCATCGTATCCATGGCCTGTTCAGCGGTCGCTGAAGCGCCACGCGGCGCAGAGTTCCTGCTGAACCGGAACCGGATCAACGTGGCGGTGTCGCGGGGGCAGTGGCGGGCCGTCATCGTCAGGTCCCCGGAACTCACCAGTTACATGCCGCATAAGCCGGCCGCCCTGGAGGAGCTGGGGGCCTTTCTCGGCCTGAACTCCCGGGAGTAGGGCCAGCGGGTATTAGTGCGCCCGGAAGCCGCGGAATTCACCTGAGGCCGCGGAAATCGAGGCGTCCACGTTGTCCACGCGGCCGGGTGTGCTGCCTGAGTTGAGCCATTCGAGGAGCTGACGCACCTTCGGTTCGGGTCCCTCAGCCACCACGGAAACCGAACCGTCGTCGAGGTTCCTCACCTCGCCCGACAAGCCGAGGTCCTCGGCCTGGCCCATGGTCCAGTAGCGGAAGCCCACTGCCTGCACCATCCCGTGCACGCGGGCTTCCAGCCGGACACTTTCATGCCCTGAACTTTCGGGCCCTGAACTTTCCTGGCCCGAACCTTCTTGTGCCTGACCTGCATGCCTGCCCATGAAGGACCTCCTCGTCCGCAGCCTCCCCCGGCCCAACCAGGTAGCAGTAAGTGTCGTTCGGAGCGCCCAAAACGACACTTGGCGCTACCCGGTTGGGCGGCGTCAGCCGTTAGTTGATGGTGATGTCGCGGGTGGCGTGGTTGTAGCGGATGGTAACCGTGCCGCCGGCGTGGTGCAGTTCGTGGTTGGGGCCATCGAACGTGCC
>JABFWC010000328.1 GCA_013362385.1 Pseudarthrobacter sp. | reverse complement strand
GGGGATTCAGGCCTACCTCCCGGATAATCCCTGCGTCCAACAGGTCCCCCACCAGGCTGGAGACGGATGCCTTCGTAAGGCCGCTGGCAGCGGCTACCTGTGCCCGGCTGGGATGGGTTCCGGCGGGGGCCTCTGCGATCTTTCCCAGGACGAGGGCGAGGTTGCTGCGCCTGACGTCCCCCATGCTGCCCGGGACAGCCGCATCATGTCCCGCCACTGCGTGTGCCGGCATCACCATCGCGCCCCCTCCTTGTTGTCCCGCAGTCACTCCAGCGTGCCTGGAGATCAGGAAAATCCGCTCATCGACCTATTGACCCCACCCTATGTCCCCTCATATAGTTTAGGCAATAAACTAAAACTTCGCATTCCGCGGAGTACCCGATAGCAAGGACGCATCATGACTCTCTCCCCCACGCCCGCAGACAAGTTCACGTTTGGCCTCTGGACCGTTGGCTGGACCGGTGCCGACCCCTTCGGTGTCGCCACCCGCGCCGCCCTGGATCCGGTGGAAGCAGTACACAAGCTCGCCGAACTCGGCGCCTATGGCATCACCTTCCACGACAACGACCTCATCCCGTTCGACGCGACGGCTTCGGAGCGGGACCTGATCCTGAAGAACTTCCGCGCAGCCCTGGCCGAGACCGGCCTGAAGGTTCCGATGGTGACCACCAACCTGTTCAGCCACCCGGTGTTCAAGGACGGCGGGTTCACCTCCAACGACCGTTCCATCCGCCGGTTCGCCCTGTCCAAGGTCCTGCGCAACATCGACCTCGCCGCCGAGTTCGGCGCTGAAACCTTTGTGATGTGGGGCGGCCGCGAAGGCAGCGAATACGACGGCTCCAAGGACCTCTCCGCAGCGCTGGACCGGATGAAGGAAGGCGTGGACACCGCTGCCGGATACATCAAGGAGAAGGGCTACAACCTGCGCATCGCCCTCGAGCCCAAGCCCAACGAACCCCGCGGCGACATCTTCCTGCCCACCGTGGGGCACGGCCTGGCCTTCATCGCCCAGCTCGAGCACGGCGACATTGTGGGCCTGAACCCCGAAACCGGGCACGAGCAGATGGCAGGCCTGAACTTCACCCACGGCATCGCACAGGCACTGTGGGCCGGCAAGCTCTTCCACATCGACCTCAATGGCCAGCGCGGCATCAAGTACGACCAGGACCTGGTCTTCGGCCACGGCGACCTGACCAGCGCCTTCTTCACCGTGGACCTGCTCGAAAACGGCTTCCCGAACGGCGGCCCGAAGTACGACGGCCCCCGCCACTTCGACTACAAGCCCTCGCGCACCGACGGCTATGACGGCGTCTGGGAATCCGCCAAGGCCAACATGGCCACGTACCTGCTCCTCAAGGAACGCGCCACCGCCTTCCGGGCCGACTCCGAGGTACAGGAAGCCCTCGCAGCCTCCGGTGTCACCGAACTGGGCGAATCCACCCTCGCCGCCGGCGAAACCACGGCCGACCTCCTCGCCGACGCTGCCGCATTCGAGGACTTCGACGCCGACAAGGCCGCCGAACGCTCCTTCGCGTTCGTCCGCCTGAACCAGCTGGCCATCGAGCACCTCCTCGGCGCCCGCTAGGCCTTACACACCTGCTGCGGAGCCTGCGATCCATGCAGGCTCCGCAGCTTTTCGATCTCCCGCACAAAGAAAAGAACCGCCATGCCGCTAGTAGCAGGAGTAGACAGCTCCACACAGTCCTGCAAAGTAGTCATCCGCGACGCGGACACCGGAGAACTCGTCCGCCAGGGCCGGGCCTCCCATCCAGAAGGCAGCGAAGTCCACCCGGACCACTGGTGGACGGCACTGCAGAAGGCCATTGCCGACGCCGGCGGGCTGGATGACGTCAGTGCAGTCTCCGTAGGGGGGCAGCAGCACGGCATGGTGTGCCTGGACAGCGACGGAAACGTCATCCGCCCGGCGCTGCTCTGGAACGACACCCGCAGCGCCGGGGCGGCCGCCGAGCTTGTCACGACAGCCGGCGGCGGCGATCCCGTCGCCGGGGCTCAGTTCTGGGCCGATGCCACCGGAACCGTGCCCGTGGCATCCCTGACGCTGACCAAGCTTCACTGGCTGGCCCGCAATGAACCGGAAAACGCCGCAAAAGTCGCTGCCGTGTGCCTGCCCCATGACTGGCTGACCTGGCGGCTTGCCGGTTACGGCCCTGGCAGCGGTGCCGAGGGACTGGCCGCCCTGGCCACCGACCGCTCCGACGCATCAGGCACCGGATACTACTCGGCGGCCGGAGGACAGTACCTGACGGACGTCCTGTCCGCGTCCCTGGGCCATGTACCGGCCCTCCCGCGGGTCCTCGGCCCGCTGGAGGCGGCGGGCAGGACCCCGGCCGGCGCACTGCTGGCGGCCGGGGCCGGGGACAATGCTGCCGCTGCCCTGGGTGCGGGGGCGGGTCTGGGCGACGTTGTCATGTCGCTGGGCACCTCCGGGACCGTCTTCGCCGTTTCCGGCAGCCCTGCGGCTGATCCGTCCGGGCTCGTGGCCGGGTTCGCCGACGCTGCCGGACACTACCTGCCGCTGGTCTGCACGCTGCATGCCACCAGGGTGTTCGACGCCACGGCGGCCCTGCTGCATGTGGAC
>JABFWC010000334.1 GCA_013362385.1 Pseudarthrobacter sp. | reverse complement strand
GCGGCTTTTACCAGGGCGGGGACCAGGTCCAGGTCGTACTTGGCGTCAGCGGCCGCAGCCATAGCCATCCAGGACCTGACCCTGGCCGGATCTTTCCAGGGGGCAACGTAGCCGGCCACTTCGTCCTCATCCATGCTCCTGGCTACAGCCCTGCGCGTGGTGTCAGCCCGCGCCGCTATCATCTGTTCAACGCCCGTGGACGCGCGCACTTCAGAGTCCGGAAGCGTTCGACAGCCGGGACCGGCCAGGAATCGAACATGACCGAGTTCATCAGGATCAGCCGTTCCACGCGTCCTGACGTAGCCGTCAGATGCTGGGCGATCCCGCCGCCGATGTCATGACCGGCCAGATCGAACATGGGCCTTGACCCCTGATCTTGGACACGCGGAATCCAGCACGAGGCTGGAGGAAACGAGAGAATCCAAGAGATGGCAAAGAAGAACTACACCGACGAGTTCCGGCGGCGCGCGGTGGACTTGTACGAGTCCACGCCGGGCGCGACGCTTAAGAGCATCGCGGCGGACCTCGGGATCTCCCGGGGCGCGCTGAAGGAATGGGTCGACCGGCTCGGCTCGGGGACCACGACCACCGCTGGCGTTCCCAAGACCGTACCCGTCACTGGGCGGTCGGAGTCGCAGGCGGCGAGGATCGTGCGTCTGGAGGCCGAGCTGGCCGCGTCGCGGGCCGAGACCCTGAAGCTCGAGACCGAGCGGGACATCCTCCGGCAGGCAGCGAAGTATTTCGCCGGGGAGACGAACTGGTGAACCGCTTCCAGTTCGTTGAGGACCACAAGGGCGCCTACGGCGTGAAGCGGTTGTGCGAGGTCGTCGAGATCGCCCGCTCCTCGTTCTACGCGTGGCTGGCTGCAGCTCCCGCACGGGCGGCGCGGGCCGCGGATGACGCCGCGCTTGCCGGGCGGATTCGGGTGCTGCAGGACCCGGCCCAGGGTGGGGACCGTGCCTACGGGGCTCCGAGGATCACCGGTGATCTCAACGACGGTGTCCCCGCCGGTGAGCGGGTCAACCACAAGCGGGTCGCCAGGGTGATGCGCGACCACGGTCTGGCCGGGATCCGGCTGCGCCGGCGGGTGAAGACGACGGTCCCGGACCAGTCCGGCCGCCGGTTCCCCGATCTGATCGGGCGGGACTTCACCACGGGCGAGCCGAACCGCAGGTATGTGGGCGACATCACCTACCTGCCCATTGCCGACGGCACGAACCTGCACCTCGCGTCCGTGATCGATCTGGGAAGCCGCAAGCTGGCGGGCTGGCAGATCGCGGACCACATGCGCACCGAGCTCGTGGAGGACGCGCTGAAGGCCGCCGCCCGTGACCGTGGCAATCTCACGGGAGCGGTGTTCCACTCGGATTAAGCCGAGGAAACCGTTAACCCGAGATTGGTGTGTTTGCCCTTGCGGTTCGGGGATCTCTGGACTGTTCCTCGGCTTAACGTTTGTGCTATTTCAGTATGTAGAGCAGCTGAAGCTCGTCGTCGCTGAGGATTTTGGTGCTTGATTCGCTGATTGCCGGGGTGGCGGCATTCATTGCTGTCCGCATCATGTCGAGGGTGGCGAAGGCATAGAACGCCGAGGTGGTGCTCATGTTTTCGTGGCCGAGCAGTTGCATGATGATCGGCAAGGGTATGCCTTGCTTGTAGAGGTCCATGGCCTTGGTCTTTCGCAGCATGTGACAGTGTAGGTTGCCCGGGGTCGAAGGGCACTGTTCGCGGGCGAGGTTCCCGGCTTTGGTGAGTATCGCGGCCCCGGAATCGTCCTGCGCTCCAAAACCCCCGACGGAGTCCTGCAGGAGATCTACGGCTACCTCTGCGTTCATTACGCCCTACGGTCCCTCATCGGCGAAGTCGCCCAACACTTCGAAGAAGACCCCTTACGGTTTTCCTTCACACGCACACTCCGGGCAGCCAGGCGTTCCCTCGCCGACCGCCCGGCCTTTTCCCCCTGACAAACTCCGGAAAGCCTTCGCCACCTTCACCGCAGAGATCATCCATGACCTCCTGCCACCCCGCCGACAACGCACCAACCCACGCGTCGTCAAACGCAAGATGTCAGGCTGGCAACTCAACCGCATACCCAAACAGGACGCGTGATCCGCCTAAGTAAACGGTATTGGGGCTAACCTGGCTTTTCACGGTTCGTGGGAAAAGGGATCCCTGGTATAAGCATCGTGCCGCCGTCCTGTTCTTGATCGCCGTGTTGTCAAGGGCGTCGGGGACTGCTCTAGCACCTCCACCGGGCCGGCAACAGGAATATCGCGGAGCCGTTGGAAGCGCCGTTCCTTCCGCCGGGAAGCGCTGACGCCGCAGCTCGGGCAGCCCGGTAGCGCCTCAGTCTCGACGATGACCTGCCGCCGGCCGGCAGTGATAGTGGTGAAAATGACGCGGTAGTCGGGCAGGTTGAAGAGGATGGTGGCAGCGTCGGCTGCGACCCCGATAGGCTCGTTCAAAGGCTCGTGGTCCTATTCCACAGGTTGAATGCTAGACACACTCATCCCAACAGGGCCACGGGCCCCCTTGTCTTCAACGACAAGAAGTCAATTCCCCACCAACCGCGCGAAGAGCCGCCAACCCCTCCTATAGTCAGCT
>JABFWC010000289.1 GCA_013362385.1 Pseudarthrobacter sp. | reverse complement strand
CTCCGCGCCGCGGGCCGGCCGGTCCGGCTCGCTATCGAGCTTAAGCACCCCAGCCCCTACCAGCTCAAACTCGAAGACAGGGTGCTCGAAGTGCTCCGCAGCGAAGGCTGGGACGCGGCAAGCTCCACGCTGGCCAACGTCGCCGTGACGTTCATGAGCTTTAGCCCCGACTCGGTCCGGCACCTGCTGCAATCTGTTCCGCCCCAATACATCTGCCAGCTCGTGGACGACCTCACGATCCACGAGATCCGCGGCGGACTCGGCGTGGGGGCGATCGCCGGCGGGGCCATCGCCAACGTGATGAAGGCTGCGCAGCTGGAAGGCGAGCAGATCGTTGACGACGGCCTGGTGGGAATGGCGGGGCCCGGCATCGACTACGTCCGGGAACGCCCGCACACCGTCCGCCGCTGGCTGGATGCCGGCCGCCGCTTCCGGGTGTGGACCGTGGACGCCGAGGACGATGTGGCCCTGTGCCTGGACCTGGGCATTCAGGAGATCACCACGAACCTGCCGGGCCGCGTGCTTGACCAGCTCAGGCTGGCAGTGCCGCACGGAAAGTAGCGCGAAGTGGGTGCCGCCGTCGACGCTCCGTCCGCGAGGAGGTGGTGGGCCGGACCGCTGGACGTCGAAAGGCTTGCCCTGCAGTCGGTGGGAGCCGCGGCCGAGGCCCTCAACGTGTACACCGGGTCTCCCGGCCGGTTCACTACGACGTCTGCCCTGGTGGCCGCAGCCTTCGATTCCTTCGGCCATCTGCGGATCGGCGGCCGGACTCTCCAGGGTTTCGCGCCCCTGTCGGGCTTCCGCCGCACCGGTGACGGCTGGGTCCGGCTGCACGCCAACTACCCCCATCACGAGCAACGGCTGCTGAGGGCCCTCGGCGCCACCACGGCCACGGAAGTGGATGCCGCACTGAGGTCCACGACCTCCGCTGAGGCAGAAGCAGTGATCCAGGAGCATGCCGGGATCGCGGCCGCCGTCAGGACCCGCAGCGAGTGGCTTGCCTCGGACATGGGCCGCGCGGCACGCACGGGCCCGTGGATCGCACGCGACGGCGGCAGAATGTCCGGCTGGGGGCTGCAGGACTTCCCGGCCGCCAAAGCTGCAGCTGGGGGCAAGGACAACATCGGGGATTCCGGCGGCAGCACGGCCCTGCCGTTGGCGGGCATCCGGGTGCTGGACCTGACCCGGGTGATCGCCGGACCGGTCGCCACGCGCTTGCTGGCGGCGCTGCGTGCCGACGTCCTGAGGATCGAGCCGCCGGCGCTGCCCGAAATCACCGACCAGTTCGTGGACACCGCGTTCGGCAAACGCAGCGTGGCTGCAGACCTCGGACTGCAGTCGAACCGGCAACGCCTGCAGGACCTGCTGGCGGATGCCGACGTCGTGGTCACCGGCTACCGGCCCGCGGCCTTGGACCGCTTTGGCCTGAACCCCCGCGACCTGGCCGCAGCGTATCCCCGGCTGGCGGTGGTCACCCTCGACAGCTGGGGCGGGGCCGGTCCGTGGAGCGGGCTTCGGGGCTTCGACAGCATCGTCCAGGCGGCCAGCGGAATCGCCCACCTTTACGGCAGGGAGGACGACGGCGGCTGGCGCCCGGGTGCGTTGCCCGTCCAGGCGTTGGACCACGCCACCGGGTACGGCGTCGCGGCGGCAGCGGTACTCCTGCTGGCCGAACGCCGGCAAACGGGCACCGGCGGGGCGGCGCAACTCTCGCTCGCGCGCACCGCCGAGGAACTCTTCTCCCTGCCGCCGAACACGACGGACCCGGCCGCACTGCCCGATCCGGGATACCGGTCCATGGAAAGTACCTACGGGAAGCTCCGCTACGTTCCGCCGCCGCTGCTCATGTCGGGCCGAACGCTGGACTACCCATCGGCCCCGCCGGCCTACGGCAGCTCCGCCCTTACCTGGACCTGAACACCACACTGGTTTAGGGTGCCCCGCGGCGGCTGTGGTTGAGTGGTTCCATGCCTTTTCCCCGGTCCGGACCTGCCGTGCAAAGCCTGTCCGCTGCAGCCATGGGAGCCCTCCTGCTGGCCAGCGCCAACAAGCACTTCCGTGACCCGATCTTCTACCGCGAGGTGGTGCCCGGCTACCTCTGCCGGCAGGACCCCGCACCCCGCACCGATCCCGCACCCCGCACCGACCCTGAACCCCCCAGCCGCCGGCACCCGCTGGCCCTTTTCTCCCGCGAGGAATGGATCGCCGTCACGGGCCTCCTCGAGCTGGCCGCCGCCGTCGCGATCATCCTCCCGCCGACACGGAGGGTGGCAGCCACGGCGCTCGCCGGGATGTTCTCCGCGTTCCTTGCCGGACACATCGACGCCCTGTTGCGGGCCTACCGCTCCGACGGAACACCGCGGCAGCGGACGATCCACACCGCGCGGCTTCCCCTGCAGGTGCCGCTCATCCTGTGGGCCTGGAGCCTGCGGAAACCGGCCCGCGCCGGGCGTCCCTGGCCGGTCAGGCCGTGAAGCTGCTGGCCTCGCCCGCGGTCCGGGTGGGGATTTCCATCAGCATCGCCACCGGGCTGTACGGGGTGTCCTTCGGCGCGCTCTCGGTCACATCGGGCCTGAGCGTGCTGCAGACCATGGCCTTGAGCCTGCTCCTGTTCAGCGGCGGCTCCCAGTTCGCGTTCATCGGCGTGGTGGGCGGGGGCGGCTCCGGCATCGCCGCCATGAGCGCTGCCACCCTGCTGGGCATGCGCAACGGCATCTACGGGATGCAGCTCAACGCCCTGCTGCGCCCCGGCGGTTGGCGGAAGTACGTGGGCGCCCAGCTGACCATCGACGAGTCCACCGCCACCAGCACCGGACAGGAGGACCCCGCGGAGCAGCGGCGCGGTTTCTGGGCTGCGGGCATCGGCATCTACGTGCTGTGGAACCTCTTCACGGCCATCGGCGCCATCGCCGGCAGCGGCCTGGGCGATCCCAAGCAGTGGGGCCTCGACGGCGCCGCCGTCGCCGCGTTCCTGGCGTTGCTGTGGCCCCGCCTCAAAGGCAGGGAACCGATCGCGATCGCAGTGGTATGCGCGGCGGCAACCGTCCTCGCCGTGCCGTTCGTGCCGGCAGGGGTGCCCATCCTGGTGGCCGCCGTGGTTGCTGCGCTGGCCGGCTGGTTCAGCCACGGACGCCGCGATGAAGGACTGGAACCGGATATCGAGCCGTACGGTGAACACCACCACGGACGGCCCGGGGCCGGGAGCGCGGACCTGCGCGGGCAGCAGGGGGACGGCACGCAGCGGGGAGCGGACACATGAGCCTGTGGTTCTGGCTGCTGCTTGCCTGCGTCCTGGCCTACGCGTGGAAGCTGGTGGGCTACTTCGTCCCCGCCAGGCTCCTCGAAGATCCGCGCACGTCGCGGGTTGCCGGCACCATGACGATCGGCCTGCTGGCATCGCTGACCGTGGTCAACGCGGTCGCCTCCGGGCAGGCGTTGGCGGCCGACGCGCGGCTGGGAGCACTTGCGGCGGCGGCGGTTGCGCTGGCACTGCGCGCTCCCTTCCTGGTGGTGGTCATTGCCGGCGCCGGGGCCGCGGCGCTGCTGAGGTTCCTCGGCTGGAACTGACGGGGCGGACCGGCGGCAGAAAAAGGGTGCCGCAAAAAGGGTGACCCGGGTCACTGCCGCGGTGCCCCGCCGGTTGTACTATGAGATCGGCTATGCAGCTGGCCCAGGACCCCTTCAGAACGGCAACCATGGAAAATCAGCTGCACACGGCAGGCGAGAGGGCAGGCCGGCCGCGCCGCAAGGACATCCGACGCCGGGCGGGACTGCCTGCCAAGCGTTTCTTCACGCACTTCGCCCGCCTTTCCGACGTCCCCGCGGAGGACCTGGAGCTGTTGTCCCAACGGCTCCGGCAGGCACTGGACCTGGACCCGTCATCGCCCGTTCCAGCGCTGCATGCCCTGGTGGGCCGGGAGATCGGGAAGCGGCGGGACGCCGGCAGGGACTGACGCCTCTCGGCGGCCCCGGCCGGATGTGGTGCACTGGAAGAGAGGCAGCCCACATCAACGACGCCACCTAGGAGGAATCGGGATGAGCGAACAGTCACTGCCAACAGCGCCGGAAGACGGCCAGGGAACTGCGGACGCCGCAGGAAGCGGCGCTGGACAACGGGGTGCGGATGTACCCGCGGCGGAACAGACGGGGCGGCTCCGGCCCGTCTACCTGGATCCGGGTGGATCCGAAGCCACCAGGGAACTGCGCGACACCGCACGCCGCCGCAGGGACGCCGAGGAGAAGCTGCAGCAGCACCTGATGGAGGCCAAGGACCACGTCCCCAACGAGTTCCACGAGTACCACAAGGCCGCGCACGAAGGGGAGCATCGGCCAGGACAGGGTCCGTCAGAACAGGGTCGGCCAGAACAAGGTCCGTCAGAACAAGGGCGCGCGGGACGGGATGCGCCGGAACAAGCCGAGCACGACGGCGGAGGCCAAGTGGGGGAAGAGCAGCCCTGACGCCCGCCCCTGGGCTCTGGGCTCCTGGCCGCCGTGGGCGATGGCCCGCGGTAAAGGGGCCGGCTTGCTGGGCGCTTGAACTTGCTGGGTGCTTGGAAGGGGAGGCGGCTACGCCACGCCGTGGGCTGCCCCGTCCGCCCCAACGCTTCGGCGGGCGCTTTCTTCGACGCCCATTTCGTACCAAACCTCGGCGCCGAATTCCGGCTCGTGAGTGTCCAGGTTCTGGTAGAGGGCGTCCAGGAGTTCTGCGAGCTCCTCTGCGCTAAGGGTGGGCAGCACCTCTTCGGGACCGCGGAGATCGGTGAGGTACTGGGAAAGCTTAGAGCTGTTCATCGCGGGCTGACCGGAATCCCGCCGAAACGCACGATTTTCTTCATGGGTCGCTCCATCTCGAAAGAAAGAATCGAGGCTGTCTGCGTAACCCCTTCCTGAGTCTATTGCACCTGCCGGGCGGCCCACAATGGTGTCTGTGCAGCCGGAGTGACGGCAGCAGGCGGGCGGGGGTCAGCCCAGGGGCCCCAGGAGCCCGGCCCCGAGCGCCGTGGCGGCCGGGACCGGGACATGCGGCGGAAGGGGCCGCGCCGGCCGGACGCTGCGGATCGAATCCTCGACCAGGGCAAGCGGGCGGCGCCAGGCGTCGGAGCCCGGTTCCATTGTGTCCACCACGCCGATCAGCATGGCCAGCAACCGGAACATGTCCGTCATTGAAATGTCCGTCCGGAGGCTGCCTTGGCCCTGGCCCCGGACCAGCAGTACGCTGATCGACTCCATCAGCGAACCGGTGATCCCGGTAAGCAGCTCGCGCCGGCCGGCGACGGCGCACAACAGGTTTGCGTCCTCGCTTGCGGCCGCCATCAAGGCTTCGAGCGCCCGCATCAGGCCGGCGGCGGCGTCGATGTCCGCCAGCGCGCCCTCCATCACGGGGTCCACTGTGAGCCGCAACTGCCTGTTGAGCGCCGCAAGGACGAGTTCTTCTTTGTCTGCGAAGTTCCGAAAGAGCGTTGCCGGGCCAACGCCGGCGGTCACGGCGATGGTCTGCAGCGGCACTTCAGGGCCGAACTCCCGGAAACACTGGCGCGCCGCCGTGATGATCTTGTCCACGTTCCGCGCTGCGTCTGCGCGGAGGGGCTTGCGGGCGACTGCGAGGCTCATGCCCAACAGGGTAGCAATGGAGCCTGTGGCGTTCACCGTTACCGGAGGGTAGGCGCTTATGTGACGGCCGCATCCGGCAGTGCACGCCAGCGTAACTTCCGGGCCGCGTGGGACACTGGGGGCATGTTGCTTGCATTCTCTGTTGCCCCGTCGGGCGTGCCCGCCGCCGGCTCCCGCCCCAATGACGCTTCCGTTCACGACGCCGTTGCCGCCGCCGTGAAGATCGTCCGGGAGTCCGGGCTGCCCAATCAAACGGATTCGATGTTCACCACCATCGAAGGCGAGTGGGACGAAGTGTTCGACGTCGTCAAGCGCGCCACCGAGGCGGTGGGCCGGTTTGGCAGCCGGGTTTCCCTGGTCATCAAAGCGGACATCCGGCCCGGGTACACCGGTGAGCTGACCGCGAAGGTGGACCGCCTGGAGGGCGCGCTAGCGCAGGATTCCTGAGCCGGTACAAGCCGCCAAAAGCATCTGGACCGGCAGGACGGCCCGTGCCAAACTGTGCCCATGTTCGAGCACAAACCCCGGCCGGAATGGATAGCCGCTGAGGAGTTCCTGTCCACAACAGTGGTTCATCCGGACCCGGCGCTGCAGCACGCCGTGACCTCCGCTGCCGAGGCCGGGATGCCGGCAATCGAGGTGGCACCGAATGCGGGGAAGCTGCTCAAGCTCCTGGTCCAGCTCTCGGGCGCCCGCCGGATCCTGGAAATCGGAACGCTCGCCGGCTACAGCACCATTTGGATGGGCCGCGGCCTTCCCCCCGACGGCAGCATCGTGACGTGCGAGTACCTGCCCCAGCATGCCGAGGTGGCGTGGGCCAACATTGACGCCGCGGGACTGGGCCAAAAGGTGGAGATCCGGCTGGGCCCGGCGCTGGACACGCTGGCCGCCCTGGCGGAGGAGGAAAGGAAACCCTTCGACTTCATCTTCATCGATGCGGACAAGCAAAATGACAGCCGATACCTCGACTGGGCCGTCCGGCTGGGCAGGCCCGGTGCGGCAGTCGTCCTGGACAACGCGGTCTGGGAGGGGGCTCTCCTCGATCCCGGCATGGACCCGGTCAACGCCCCAGGGATCATTGAAGCCCTCAAGCTCCTGGGCGGCCACCCCCGGCTGGACGCCACCGTCATCCAGACCGTGGGCTCCAAGGGCTGGGACGGGTTCGCCCTGGCACGCATCACCTGAGAGGGTGGCCGATCCGCGTCACCGCCACGGGCCCGGCATGAAAAAGCCCGGCATGAAAAAGGGTGTTGCCGGCGAACGCCGGCAACACCCTTATCAAGGACCCAGGGGAGCAGTTCCCCCGCTACACCAGGTCCGGAGCGCTGGCCACAATGTAGTCGGCCGCCGCAGGTCCGGTCATGGAGAGGTTGTTGCTGTCGGGATCGATCCCCTTGTCCTGCAGTGCTTCCCAAAGGGCTGCAGGGGGCTGGAGTTCGGCCTTATGCAGAAGGCACCAACTGGTGTACAGGCCGTAAAGCTCATCGCGTCCGAGGCCCAGCCCGGGCTCTTTGTCCGGGACAACTGCTTCGGCAAGAAACTGTTCAAAATGGGTAGCAGGCATGTCCGCTCATTAAAGGGTCGACAATGATGCCGCCGTATCTGCTTCAGCGGCCCTGCCAGTCCCCGATGGGGTCCAGCAGGGTATGCAAGAGATTATGACAGTACGGACCACCTTCGCCAACTCCGGGATCGGGCCGGACTCCCGGGCCGCACTGGCGGTGCTCCAGGTCGAGGGGGCCGACGGCGACTGGGGGGACTGGCCTCGGTCTCAGAAGAGGCCATCTCACCGCCGGCCCCGCTTCGCCCCGGACTCCCCCAAGTCCGGGAAACCCTGGCAGGACCTCCAACTCAATTTTCCTCCAACTTGCAGGTCCTGCCTAGTACCCCGCGGACCTTCCGGCGGCTCGGGGCGGCCTAAGCCCTGTCATGCTGCCGGCCGCCGCCGTCGGACCCTGGATCGCCGGCACGATGCTGCACCTTGTCGCGCACCCGGTCGCGGTGGCTTTCCAAGGGAGCGGCTTCGGGCTGCTCAGCGGTGTCATCCTGGCCGCCGTTCTCCGATGCGTACTTCTCGCGCAGTTCCCGCCCGTGCTTGATATCGTCTTCGATCTGCTTCTGGATCTTCTCGCTCTTCTTGGTGTCCCGCGGGGGCAGCTGGATGGTCTCTTCCGCCTCGATGCCGGCCTGCAGCTCACGTGCACGCTCCACCTCGGCGTCGAACTCGGCGCCGAACAGGAGTGACATGTTCAGGATCCAGAGCCACAGCAGCATGATGATCACGCTGCCCAAGGCACCGTAGGTCTTGTTGTAGTTTCCGAAGTTTCCGACGTAGAAACCGAAAGCCAGCGATGCTACCAGGAATACCACCAGGGCAATGGCCGAGCCCATGCTCATCCAGCGGAACTTCGGCTGCTTGACGTTAGGCGTGGCGTAGTAGAGGACCGCGATGATGGCGATGATGAGGATGATCATGACCGGCCACTTGGCGATGTTCCAGACGGCCAGGATCGGGCCACTGAGCCCAATGAGGCCGCCCACCGCCTCGGAGATGGGCCCGCTGAGGACCAGCATGCCGGCAAGGAGCGCCACGATCACTACGGCAAGGAGCGTCACGGCCAGCATGGTGCCGCGCAGCTTCACGAAGGGGCGGCCCTCGTCCACCTCGTAAATGCGGTTCATTGCCCGGCCGAAACCGCCCACGTACCCGGACGCCGACCAGAGCGCAGTCACCAGGCCGACCACCAGCGTGAACCCGGCGGCGGGGGCGCTCGTCAGCTCCGACACAGGACCGCTGATGGTGTTGACGGTCTCCGCCGGAGCAAAGCCGCGCACGATTTCGAGCAGCGCGGTGGTGGTTTTCTGGGGATCCCCGAAAAGCCCGAGCAGCGACACCAGCGCCAGCAGCGCAGGGAACAGGGACAGCACAGCGTAGTAGGTCAGGCCGGCCGCGAGGTCGGGGCACTGGTCCTTGCTGAATTCCCGGAACGTCTTCCTGGTGATGTACTTCCACGACGGCTTATCCAGGTCCCGGGGGCTGCCCGGCTTCCTGCCGTCGTCTGGAGCCGGCGCCTGGCCGGCCTTGGCGGTACTTGTCTCGGATGAGTCGTGAGTGGCCATGGGGTGTCCTCTCGATCAAGGGGCTGAAGCGGACAGGCCGGCCCCGCGGGTGGCGGTGCCGGCCTGTCAAACAGTCTGTTGCCTTTTCGGTGCCGCGTCTTGGTTTAGGTGTTTTGGACGTGGTCTTTGGCGTCGGTGGCGCGGTCTTTGACGTCGGCGGCGGCTGTTTGGCCTTCGGCTTTGACGTTTTGGGCGGCGTCGGTGGCGGTGGCTTTGACGTTTTCCATGGCTTCCTGTGCTGGTTGTTTCAGGTCCTGGGCCATGTTTTTGGCGGCGTCGGTGAGTTCGTGGGCCAGGGGCTGGGCTGCGGTTTTGAGTTGGTCCGCGGCTTCGCGTTCTTTCTGGCTTGGCGGGATGAGGGAGGAGACGAGCAGTCCGGCGCCGAAGGCGATCAGGCCGGCGGCTAGGGGGTTGCCCTGGGTTTTGGCTTTGACCTGGTCCGGGGCGTGGGAGACGGCCTGGCCGGCGTCGGTGAGTTTGGCCGAGACGGTGTCTTTGGCCTCGTGCAGGGTGTCGCCGGTTGAGTGCATGGCGTTGCTGGTGTGTCCGGCGCCGGCGGTGGTGGTGTCGTGGACTTTGGTGGTGGCGGTGTCGGCTGCGCCCATGATTTTCTCCTTGACTCCGGTGACGGCGTCGCGGACCTTGTCGGTCTGGCGGTGGACGATGTTGGACGGGGTGACTTTGTCGGCCACGGCGTCGACGTTGGTGCCCAGGCGGGCCCGGGTGGCTTCTATGTCGGCGCGGATGACGTCGGGGTTCTCGCTCATCGGTTTACCTCACCTGGTTTTAGGGTTGGGGGGATTTCGGAGAGTGTTTGGCCGGTTTGTGGCAGGCCCTTGATCTCTTTGAGTTCCTTGCGGCCGATGCTGGCCAGGATCGCGGCGATGATGGCCCAGATGACGGCGACGATCAGTGCGGCCCAGCCCAGGGGCATGAGGGCGCCGAGGGCGAACATCAGGGCCAGGGAGAGGAAGAGCAGGACGAAGTGTCCGCCGATGCCGGCGCCGGCGAGCATGCCGGCGCCTTTCCCGGCGCGGGTGGCTGATTGTTTGGCTTCGGCCTTGGCCAGTTCGACTTCCTGGCGCATCAGGGTGGACAGGTCCCGGGTGACGTCCCCGAGCAGTTCACCCAGCGAGGCGTTATCGGCCTTCACGTGCGCCGCACTCGGCGG
>JABFWC010000368.1 GCA_013362385.1 Pseudarthrobacter sp. | reverse complement strand
GCTGCCGTTGAGGTGCAGGAAGAGGGTGTCCGGCGCCTGCCGCCGGATGGCGTCGCGGTACGCGCGGCGCAGGGCCGAGCAGGCGAGCACCAGCCCGCTGTCCCCGGCAGCGGCCAGTTCGCGGCCAACGGCGGCCAGCCAGGGCCAGCGGTCCTCGTCCGTCAGCGGCGTGCCGGCGGCCATCTTGGCGACGTTCTCCACAGGATGGAGCGCGTCACCGTCCAGGAACGGAACCCGGAGCTCGCGGGCCACGAGGTCGCCGATGGTGGTCTTGCCGCAGCCGGAGACCCCCATGACGATGATGCGGTGCTTTGTCATGGGGTGTTCCTCACAGTCATGCCCGCTTCACCAGTCGTGGACGGTGCCGTCGACGAGGCGGTTGTAGGGCAGGTAGGCCTGCTGGTACGGGTAGGCCGCGGCGGCTTCTTCGTTGAATTCGACGCCGATGCCCGGGTTGTTGCCCGGGTGCAGGTAGCCGTCCACGAACGTCATGGACTGCTCGAAGACCTCGTTGGTCTTGTCCGAGTGCTGCATGTATTCCTGGATGCCGTAGTTGTGGATCGCCAACCCCACGTGCAGCTGCGCCGCGAATCCCACCGGGGAAATATCCGTCGGCCCGTGGAAGCCGGACTTGATCTGGTACTGGGCAGCGAAATCCATCACCTTCTTCAACGGGCTGATCCCGCCAAAATGCGTTGACGCGGCCCGGACATAATCGATCAGCTGTTCCTTAATCAGGGTCTGGTAGTCCCACACGGTGTTGAAGATCTCCCCGATCGCCAGCGGCGTGGTGGTGTGCTGCCGGACCAGGCGCAGGCCTTCCTGGTTCTCCGCCGGGGTGCAGTCCTCCAACCAGAACAAGTCATACGGCTCCAACGCCTTGCCAAGCTTCGCCGCCTGGATCGGGGTCATCCGGTGGTGCCCGTCATGCAGCAACGGGATCTCCGGACCAAACTCATTCCGCACCGCCTCAAACACGGACGGCAAATGCCGCAAATACGCCCGGGTGTCCCAGTCCTCCTCCACCGGAAACGCGCCCCGCCCGGCGGGCTCATAGTCATACCGCTCCCCCGAGGCCTGCGCCTGCGCCGCCACCCCGTAGAGCGCCTTGATCCCCGGCACCGCGGTCTGGATCCGGATCGACTTATAGCCCAGCTCCAGGTGCTCACGCACCGAGTCGAACAGCGACGGGATGTCAGCGCCCGAGGCATGCCCGTACGCGCGCAGCCCGTTCCGCGACGCACCGCCCAGCAGCTGGTACACCGGCATCCCCGCCAGCTTGCCCTTGATGTCCCACAACGCCATGTCCACCGCGGCGATCGCCGCCATGGTCACCGGACCCCGCCGCCAATACGCGGACCGGTACAGGAACTGCCACGTGTCCTCGATCCGGTGCGGGTCCTTCCCGATCAGCAGCTGCGCCACATGCTCCCTCAGGTACGCGGCAACCGCGAGCTCCCGCCCGTTCAACGTCGCATCACCAATACCGGTCACCCCGTCCTCGGTAGTGATCCGCAGCGTGACGAAGTTCCGCGACGGACTGGTCACAAACACATCGGCGGCAATGATTTTCATGGGAGAAACTGTTCCTTCCGGACGTAAAAAGCAGGGTCTAAAGAGGTGTGGTTGTCGTGGCGGATACCGCCGTCGGCGTTGCGAAAGATCCAGACAGCCCCCGGACGAGGGCAACCACTTCGGGGTCGTCGGCGAGGTTGGCGCTGATCAGCCGGAGCAGGGCTTCCACCCTGTTATTGCTCCCGTTTGCCTCACGGATTTCTGCGGCCAGCGGATCCTGGAGGTCCCCGGTGACATCCACGTAATCGAGCCAGGCGGCGATCATCAGTGCGCTTGCGCTGCCGCTGCGTCCGTCGGCCCGCTCCGCGAGCAGGGCGGGCACCGCGCGCATCCGCAGCTTGGTGGTTCCATCTGCCGCGATCTGGGCCAGGCGGTGGGCGATCCGGGCGTTGCCGAAACGCTCCAGCAGGGCCTGCCGGTACGCCGGAATGTCCAGGCCCTCACCCGGCAGGTGGCGGGCGGCTTCGTCCCAGAAGTCCTCCACGGCCTTCCGGCATGCGGGGTCGGCCAAGGCATCGGCAACGGTGGCGTGGCCGCGAAGCTGCCCGGCGTAGGCCAGCATCGAGTGCGCGCCGTTGAGGAGCCATAGCTTGCGGTTCTCGTATGGTTCAATGTCGTCCACGACGACGGCGCCCGCCTCCTCCCAGCGCGGCCTCCCGGCCGGGAAGTCCCCGCTGAGCACCCAGTTCCGGAACGGTTCGGCCACTACCGGTGAGTTGTCGCGGTAGCCGCATCGCTCTGCCACCTCCGCAATGTCCGCGTCGGTGGTGCGCGGCGTGATCCTGTCCACCGAGGTGCTGACGAAGCTGACGTTCGCCCCGATCCACTCCGCCAGGCCCCCACCCCAGCCACCGGCCAGGCCCAGGACGGCGCGGCGCGCAACAACACCGTTTAAGGAGAGGTTGTCACAGCTCACGACGGCGAGCGGTCCCCCGCCGCTGTCCCGGCGCCTTGCGAGGGCCAGCACCAGTCGCCCCAAAGGCGTACCGGGCACGCCGGTTTCCCCGGACGCCGCTGCCGACAGCGTTCGCAG
>JABFWC010000311.1 GCA_013362385.1 Pseudarthrobacter sp. | reverse complement strand
GCTGGAGGGCGAGAAGATGAGCAAGTCCAAGGGAAACCTGGTGCTGGTCTCCAAACTGCGCGCGGCAGGGGAGGACCCGGCAGCCATCCGCCTGGCCATCCTCGCCCACCACTACCGTTCGGACTGGTCCTGGACGGAGGAGGGCTTCACCGCCGCCAAGGCGGACCTTGCTGCGTGGCGGCGGGCCCTTGGCCATGCCCCCGCTGGCTCCGCTGCGGCGTTGCTCGCCGACATTCGCGAAGCACTTGCCACAGACCTCAACGCCCCCGCGGCGGTTGCCGCCGTCTCACGCTGGGCGCGCCAGGCCAGTGCCGACGGCGGCCCCGCCAGTGACGAGGACCAGGCACTGGTGCGGAACGCGGTGGACGCCCTGCTGGGGATCAAGCTGTAGCTTTCCCGCTCCACGTACGGACGGACAGGGGGCCTGGCCCGGGATTCTTCCCCGGCCAGGCCCCCTGTCCCTTTGGGCGTCACATCCGGCATGCGTCAGGGCCGGTCCTGGCCCCGCCGCTTCAGGTAGCGCTCGAATTCGCGCGCGATCGACTCGCCGCTGGCTTCCGGAAGGTCGGCGGTGTCCTTGGCTTCCTCCAACTGGCGGACATACGCCGCGATCTCCGGGTCCTCGGTGGCAAGTTCATCCACGCCGCGTT
Source organism: Pseudarthrobacter sp. (assembly GCA_013362385.1). Classification (GTDB taxonomy): domain Bacteria; phylum Actinomycetota; class Actinomycetes; order Actinomycetales; family Micrococcaceae; genus Arthrobacter. The sequence continues at coordinate 1,970 of JABFWC010000311.1, read as the reverse complement.
CCCACGCGTCCGCTTCCTCCGCCAGCTCGTGCGTGTCCAGCGGCACCTGCAGCAACTCTTCGATCCGGTGCAGGAGGGCCAGCTGGGCCTTGGGGGAGGGAGCCTGCGCCACATAATGCGGCACGGCCGCCCACAGCGACACTGTGGGGATCCCGGCCAGCAGCGCCACTTCGGAAAGTACCCCCACGATGCCCACGGGGCCTTCGTACTGGGAGGCTTCCAGGTTCATCCGCTCCCGCAGCGGGGCGTCGTCGGAAGAGGTGCTCACCGGAATGGGCCGGCTGTGCGGAACATCCGCCAGGAGGGCTCCCACCAGCACCACGTAATCGACGTTCAGTGCCTCGGCATGGACCAGCAGTTCGGCGGTGTAGGCGCGCCATTTATAGGACGGTTCGGTGCCCTGAACGAAGATGACGTCAACGTTGGAGCTCGGCGCACTGGCTTTATAGATCCGGGTGGACGGCCATTTGATCTTGCGCTCCCCGGCGGCGTTCCTGCGGACCGTGGGGCGCGTGAACTGGAAGTCGTAGTACTCATCGGCATCTATGGACGCGACCTTCTTGCCGCCCCACAGCTTGTTCAGGTAGCGCAGCGAATCGCTGGCCGCTTCTCCGGCGTCGTTCCACCCTTCAAAAGCGGCAAGCATCACGGTTATGCGCTGTCCGTCAGCCACTGGCTGCAGGAACCGTTCCCGCTCGGGTCCGGCACCCTGTTCGGCGGTGTCTCCCTCGAAGCTATTCATTTCTTCACCCTACGTCCAAGGAGCGCACTCGTGCAGGGAATGAAGCGCCGCAAATCCCCGAAGGCGAAGGAATGGCCGCATTGCCGGTGCCGCCTTCGCCGACGGCGTAGCCCGCAGCCCGCGCCCAGACACTCCCCGTAGACTGAAGGCATGCGACTGCCAGCCCCCGAAAGCCCGCTCAAAGCCGTCCTCTGGGACATGGACGGAACCATTGTGGACACCGAGCCCTACTGGATCGCAGCCGAGCATGCGCTGGTGGAAGCCCACGGCGGCACCTGGTCCCACGAGCAGGCCATGCAGCTGGTGGGGCAGTCACTGACGTTCTCCGCCGGCCTCCTCCAGCAGGCAGGCGTCGAGCTTGAAATCCGGGAGATCATCGACACGCTCACGGCCGAGGTCATCAGCAGCGTCAGGCAGCGGGTGCCGTGGCGGCCCGGCGCCCGGGAACTGCTGGAGGAACTGCACCAGGCCGGGGTCCGGTGCGCCCTCGTGACGATGTCGGAGGGACCACTGGCCCGGCAGGTCGTGGACAGCCTTCCCCGGCCCTACTTCGAGGTCCTCGTCACCGGCGACACGGTTGCCCGCGGCAAACCGCACCCGGAAGCGTACCTGACCGCCGTCGAACTCCTCCAGGAACAGGACCCCGACCTCGGCATCCACCACTGCGTCGCGCTGGAGGACTCCGTGCCGGGGGTGGCGGCGGCTGTTGCCTCCGGTGTGGCCACCGTTGCGGTGCCGCACATCGTCCCGCTGCCCGACGACGGCAGCTACGCGCTCTGGGAGTCCTTGGCCGGCCGTTCGCTCTCGGAGCTGGAAGCCCTGCTGGAGCCTGCCGCGGCTGCGGGTTACCCCCGTGGCTGAACCGGCCGGCCCCGCCCGCCGCGAAGGGATCCCGCTGGGACGCATCGCCGGTGTTCCGGTGGTGCTCGCGTATTCCTGGTTCGTCATTGCCGCCTTTACGGTGATTGCCTACGGGCCGGTCCTGGCGCGCAACAACCCGATGCTGGGGGTCAGCGCCTACCTCGTCGCGTTCGCCTATGCCGTACTGCTTCTGATCTCAGTGCTGGTCCATGAGCTGGCGCACGCCCTGACCGCAAAAATCTATGGCTGGCCGACCCGGAAAATCGTCCTCAACCTCTGGGGCGGGCATACGCAGTTCGAAAACTTCACTGCATCCCCGGGCAGATCCGTCCTGGTGGCACTGGCGGGTCCGGCGGCCAACTTCGTC
>JABFWC010000414.1 GCA_013362385.1 Pseudarthrobacter sp. | reverse complement strand
GGAGGGCGGCCGGAGCATACTCGCTTACGCCTATTGGCCTGTGCCTATTTCCCAAGAGCCCGCGGGCGCCACAGCACCACGGCCTGCGACCGTGCGCGGGGCCGCTGTCCCCGGGCAAGGCTCACCACGTCACCGGCGGCGCCCGCGGCAAAAATGCGGGAATCGAACGCCTGCGGCCGCCGGCCGAGCTCTTCGGTCAGTTCCGCCACCCGGCTTTGCAGCGCGGCCACCTGGTTCTCGAGTTCGAGGATGCGCTTGATCCCCTCCAGCGACACGCCCTCCTGGGACAGCCGCTGCACTTCACGCAGCATATTCACATCGCGCTGCGAGTAGCGCCGGGACTTTCCGGGGGCACGGCTGGGTTTGACGATGCCCAGCCGGTCGTACTGCCGCAGCGTCTGCGGGTGCATGTCTGCCAGTTCAGCCGCCACGGAGATCACGAAGATGGGCTGGTCAGCGTTGATGTCCACGGCTCACCTCCGCTCCTAGAGACGGGCCTTGGCTGCCAGGCCCTCACGGACATCGGCCGACGACGTCGCCTCGGCGAACGCCTTCACGGCGGCCTCGGCCTCCTTGTTGAGGTTCTTGGGAACCGCGACATCGATGGTCACCAGCAGATCGCCCGTGCCCTTGGACGTCTTCACGCCTTTGCCCTTGACCCGGAGGGTACGGCCCGACGGCGTTCCGGCCGGAACGCGGACCTTCACCGTGTCGCCGTCGATGGTGGGCACTTCGATGTCGGCGCCCAGGGCAGCCTCCGGGAAGGTGACGGGAACGTGGATGCGCAGGTTGTCGCCGTCGCGCGTGTAAAACGAGTGCGGCTGGACGGAGACGGAGACCACGAGGTCGCCGTTGCCTGCCGCGCCCGGCTGGCCCTTGCCGCGGACACGGATCTTCTGGCCGTCCTTGATGCCTGCCGGCACCCGGACGTCGATGACCTCGCCGCTCGGTTCCCGCAGTCCGATGGTGGTGCCGCGGATGGCCCCGGCAAACGAGATGCTCGTGGAGGCGGTCCGGTCCGCGCCCTTCTGCGGGGTGCGCTGGAAGCCGGGGCTTCCGCCGAAGCCGCCGAAAAGATCGGCGAACTCGGGGGGAATGCCGCCCGCGGACGGGTTGAAGCCGCCGGCGTGGCGCCCGGTGTTGCCGGTGAACAGGCCCCCGAACATGTCCTCGAACCCGCCGTTCCCGGCCCCGGCGCCGCCGGGGGCGAAGCGGGCACCGCTGCCCATGGCCCGGATGGCGTCGTACTGCTGGCGCTCATCGGGATCGGACAGCACCGAATATGCCTCAGAGACGTCCTTGAACTTCTTCTCGGAAGCAGCGTTTCCCGCGTTGGTGTCGGGGTGGTGCTGCCGCGCAAGCTTCCGGTAGGCCTTCTTGATATCGGCATCGGAAGCGTCCTTGGCAACACCAAGGATCTTGTAAAAGTCCTTGTCCACCCAATCCTGGCTAGCCAATGGCGTTTCCTTTCAAAAAGATGTGCCGAGATGGCAGTTCGCGCCAATGTTCTTGCCAAACACTGCCGCGAACTGCCGTCTCGCGTGGGGGTAATGCTACGCAGGGACCGCGACGATGACCTGGGCTGCCCGGAGGACGCGGTCTCCTGACTTGTAGCCGGAGCGGAGGACCTGGCTGACGGTGTCAACCTCGATATCCTCGCCGGGCTGCTGGATCAGGGCCTCGTGGATCGTGGGATCGAACTCCACGCCCGTTTCGTCGATCCGGACCAGGCCGTAGGTCTTCAATGCGTTCTCCAGCTTGGTGGCGATCGCGGCGAAGGGCCCGTCGGCGAGGTCGCCGTGCTGCCGGGCGGCGTCGACGTCGTCCAAGACCGGGAGCAGGGAGTTCAGGACGCCGATGACGGCCATCTCCCCTGCCACGGCGCGGTCGCGTTCAACGCGCTTGCGGTAGTTGACGTACTCAGCCTGGAGGCGGAGCAGGTCGTTGCGCAGTTCGGCTGCCTCGGCGTTGCCGGCGGATCCTGCCGGAGCCCCCTGGGCCACGGATTCCTCGGCCGGCACTTCCACGCCGTTAAGGATTTCCTCGGCCTGGGCCAGCGCGTCGCCGTCCGAATCCGGGTTGCCGGCCTGGGCGCTGGCCTGGCCGGCCTCCGGGTGCCGGGCCTGCCCGGTCACCGGGTCAACCTTGCGGTTGTCCCGGATGACCGGATCCTGGCCGTTGGCCTGCTCGTTCTGCCGGTTCGCGGATGTGTTGTGCTCTTCCTCGTTACCGTGGTGCGGCATGGCTACTTCTTCGCTTCGTCTTCGTCGATGATCTCGGCGTCGACGATGTCCTCGTCAGCCTTGCTGCCTGCGGAACCGCCCGCGGCACCCTCGGCACCTGCGGCGCCTGCGCCGTCCGGCGAACCGGCCTGCGCGTAGATGGCTTCGCCGAGCTTGGTCTGGGAGGCCTGCAGCTTCTCGAACGCCGACTTCACAGCGGCGTCGTCGGTGCCTTCGAGGGCCTTCTTGAGGGAGTCGACGTCGCCCTGGACTTCGGTCTTGACCTCTTCGGGCAGCTTGTCCGCGTTGTCGGCGATCAGCTTGTCCACGGAATAGGCGAGCTGCTCGGCGGTATTGCGGGTGTCGGTCGCCTCGCGGCGGGCCTTGTCCTCGGCTGC
>JABFWC010000001.1 GCA_013362385.1 Pseudarthrobacter sp. | reverse complement strand
TGATCCGACCTGGACCACATGATGGCGACGCCGATCGCCACCAGCAGCGTGGGCACCTCGCCGATGCCCCAGGCCACCGCGCCGCCCATTTGCTGGTCGACGAGGGCGGACGGGCCCCACGCCCGGCCGAGGTTGCCGAAGTAGTCGGCGGCGAGCAGCCCGGTCCCGCCCATGATGGAGACGCCGAAGAAGGCGTGGAAGCCCATCGTGGCCAGGAGCAGGAGCAGCCGCATGGGATACGGCGCCCGGCGCGGCAACGGGTCGGTGCCGATCATGCTCAGCACGAAGATATAGCCCGTCAGCAGGAAGTGCAGGTTCATCAGTTCGTGGCCCACGTGCTCGCGCATCGCGAAGCCGAACAGGTCCGAGTAGTAGAACAGGACGATGGACCCGGCAAAGTTCGCCGCCGCGAACAGCGGATGGGTGACCAGCTGGGAGAACTTCGAGTGTACGAACACCAGCAGCCATTCCCGGGCGCCCCGCGAGCCGTCGCGGCGGGCGGGCAGGGCGCGCAGGGCAAGGGTCACGGGCGCGCCCAGCACCAGGAAGATCGGGGCCACCATGGTCAGCGCCATGTGGTCCACCATGTGCGCTGAGAACAGGATGCGGCCATAGACCGATGGCGGCCCGGACGTGATGTAGGTAAGCACCGCCAGGCCGATGACCCAGTTAAGGGACCGGAACCACTGCCACGTATCGCCGCGGCGGCGGACCTTGGCTACGCCCAGGGCATAGGTCACCAGGCCAAAGAGCGCCACGGCAACCCAGAGCCAGTCCAGCCGCCATTCACTGAACCAGCGCTCGGGGGTCAGTTCGGGGGGAAGGTCGTAGCCACTGAGGATGAAGGCCGGCGATGCCTCCGGCGCGGGTTCGGTCGGCTGCGGCGGGGCCGAGCGGCCCAATGCCACGGCAATGCCGGACGTGGCGCCCATGATGAGGAGTTCGGCCAGGATGAGCTGCCAAAGGACCCGCCTGGCGGACATGGTGGATCCCATGCGCCCCAGCTGCGGAATGACCCAACGCCGGTGCATGAAGCCGATCCCGCCCAGGACCACCGCGGCCGCCGCCTTGGCCAGGATCAGCTGGCCATAGGCCGAGCCGAAAAGGTCCGCCCAGCTGGTGACGCGGATGCTGGCGTTAATGATGCCCGAGGCGAAGACCAGCACGAAGGCAAAGCCGGCCAGGGTGGAGAAGCGGCGGAGGGTCGGTTCGGTGATGTCCGTGGCGGCACCCGCCTTTGGGCCGGCCAGGATTCCGGACAGCAGGGCCAGGATGATGATGCCGCCCACCCAGGTACTGACGCCCGCAAGGTGCAGGCCCAGCGAGTTGATGGCACCTTCGTGGTCCGAGGAGCTTGAGGAGTGACCGATGAGCGCCGTCGGGACCAGGCCAATGAGGGCCAGGACCAGCGTCAGGGCGAGGCCGCCGAGGGACCTGACGCCGAACAGCGCGGTGGTGACGACGGCGGCGATGATAGTGACGGTGAGCCAGGCCCGGCCCGTTTCGATGTCCGTCATGAAGTACACCAGGGCCTGGGTGAATGCAGGGTCCCCGGAGAGGCCCTGGCCGGCCACGTCCGCGTAGGTGAAGACCAGGACGGCGATGGCGGACAGGGTCCAGACCGCACCGGCGGCAGCTGCGACGGCCAGCGCCCGGGTGAACGCGGGGTGTTCCGGGGCTTCTGCGGCTCCTTCCCGCTCCCGCGCGCGGGCGGTCAGGTTCCTTGGCAGGATTCCGACGGCGAAGATCAGTCCTCCGATGACCGTGGCCACGGAAATGTTGTGGATGGCCTTACTGACGGGCAGGCCCCAGCGGACCAGGGCTCCGGGGTCGGAAACGCCGCGGGCGGCCGCAGCACCGGAGAAGAGCAGCGCCGCCGCAAGGGCAACGAAGACTGCAGCCAGGCCCGCGACCTGCCAGGGGGTCCGGATTCCGAGGGGGCCGCCGTCCCGGGCCGAAGATCCCTTACCGGGTCCGGACTGGGGCTGGGTGGAACGTGGTTTTGCGGCAGAAGACACCATCCCATTGTCCGCCACCGCCGCCCGGGCGGCGAATCGGCCTTAAAGACAAAGGGAGCGGCAACCCGTGGGTCGCCGCTCCCTTACCCTGCCCTGCTGTGCGTGGGCAGAGGGAAGTCCTACTTCTTGGAAACAGCAGCCTTCAGCTTGGAGCCGGCGGTCAGCTTGACGCTGTGGCCCGCGGCGATCTGGATGGTTTCGCCGGTCTGCGGGTTGCGGCCGGTGCGGGCTGCGCGGTCGGTGCGCTCGACGGCGAGCCAGCCCGGGATGGTGATCTTTTCGCCGGCGGCGACGGAAGTCTCGAAAACCTCGAACAGTGCGTCGAGGACGGAGTTGACGGCTGCCTGGCTGGTGCCGGCCTTGCCAGCTACCTCTGCAACAAGTTCACTACGGTTCTTAGCCATTGATGTCCTCCTGGACGGTTATGTTTCTGAAGCCTGCGCACGGCATGCGCGCAAGCCACTGTTCGAAAACTTACCAGCTTGGGCCGTTTCGGTCCGCAAATTCCGCGTGTTTCCGCGACTTTTTGAGGTTAATCACCCGGTTTTTAGGGTTATTTCCCCTTCCCTCCGCGACGCGGCATTGCGTCCTGCCCCCTCCCCA
>JABFWC010000365.1 GCA_013362385.1 Pseudarthrobacter sp. | reverse complement strand
GAAGAGCATGAGCCGCAGGAGGAACGCAAGGCTCCGCGCGACTTCCACGGCACCCGCCAGGAGTAGTTGCTCCCTGGCCGCTACAGCGCAAAAGGTGCGCGCCCGTTCGCCGGGCGCGCACCTTTTGCGCTCTACCCAGCTTGTGTTTCTACTCCGCGGCGTGCAGCGCTTCCACGATGGAGGGCAGCAGCGCCCGGAAGGCCTTCCCGCGGTGGCTGATGGCGTTCTTCTCGTCCGCCGACAGCTCCGCGCAGCTGCGGTCCTCCCCGGCGGGCTGCAGCACGGGGTCGTAGCCGAACCCGCCGTTCCCCCGCGGCTCCCGCAGGAGGAACCCTTCCAGCTGGCCGTATTCCACCACTTCCCGACCCGGGCCGCCGCCCGGACCGGGCACGGCCAGAGCCGCGGCACACACGAATGCCGCCCCGCGGTGCTCGTCCGGCACGTCGGAGAGCTGGTTCAGCAGCAGTTCCAGGTTTGCGGTGTCGTCCCCGTGGCGCCCGGCCCAGCGGGCCGAGAAGATTCCCGGGGCTCCACCCATCACGTCCACCGCCAGGCCCGAATCGTCCGCGATGGCCACCAGGCCGGTGGCCCCGGCCACTGCGCGGGCCTTCAGCAGCGAGTTCTCGGCAAAGGTGACGCCGGTTTCGACGACGTCCGGCGCACCCGCCGCGGCTGCGTCCACCACCTGGGTTTCGACGTCGAGCCCCGGGACCTGCCCCCGCAGCAGTTCACGCAGCTCCCGCAGCTTGCCCTTGTTGTGGGTGGCGAGCACCAGCCGCGCCGGTGCGCTCACAGCGTGTCCGCCAGCGTTTCGCGCTGGATCGCCGCCAGCTGCGTGGTGCCCAGCAGGGCCAGGTCCAGCAGCTGGTTCAGCTCGTCGCGGTCGAACGGGGCGCCTTCGGCGGTGCCCTGCACCTCGACAAACTTGCCCGACCCGGTGACCACGACGTTCATGTCGGTCTCGGCCCGCACGTCCTCGACGTAGGGCAGGTCCAGCATGGGGACGCCGTCGATGATACCGACCGAAACGGCGGCGATGGTGTCCAGGAGGGGCTGGGCGTTCTTGCCGATCAGCTTGGTGTCGCGCGCGAACCGGATGGCGTCGGCAAGGGCCACGTAGGCGCCGGTGATCGCGGCGGTGCGCGTCCCACCGTCCGCCTGCAGGACATCGCAGTCCAGCACGATGGTGTTTTCGCCCAGCGCCTTGGTGTCGATGATGGAGCGCAGCGAGCGGCCGATCAGGCGCGAGATCTCGTGGGTGCGGCCGCCGATCTTGCCCTTGACCGATTCCCGGTCGGAGCGGGTGTTCGTGGCCCGCGGCAGCATGGCGTACTCGGCGGTGACCCACCCGCGGCCTTCGCCCTTGAGCCAGCGCGGAACGCCGGCGGTCAGCGAGGCCGTGCACAGCACCCGCGTGTTGCCGAACTCGATCAGCGCGGACCCCTCGGCCTGGTTGGACCATCCGCGGGTGATGCTGATGGGCCGGAGCTGGTCGGGGGCACGGCCGTCGGCGCGCACGATGGGCACTGCAGTTGCTTCAGATGTCATGGCTTTAGCTTATCCAGTGCCGGCCCGCCGGGCGCAGACTCTGCCGGGGCGCTAGACCGTATAGTGCACGCCGGCCACCGCCACGGCCACATCGCCGGGGAAGGCGGGGCGGGCTTCGGCCATCACGGTGGTCTGGGACGTCCAGACGGGGATGTGCGTCAGCAGCAGGCGGCGGGCCCCGGCGGCAGCGGCGGCCTCGCCGGCCCGCTTGCCGGTAAGGTGGACATCCTTGATCCCGCTGTCCCGGCCTTCCTCGAACGCCGCCTCGCACAGGAACAGGTCAGCGTCCCGTGCGGCTTCCTCGAGCCCCGGGCAGGAGTCGGTGTCGCCCGAGTACGCCAGGGTCCGGTGGACCGGAGTTCCGTCCTTGCCGGGCTCCACCACGTCCACGCGCAGCGCGTAGGCCTCCTCAATGGGGTGGTTTACGGCGTAGGGCGTGACGGTGAAGGGCCCGACCGTCACGGGCTTGCGTTCCGCCCAGTTGGTGAAGTCGAATTCCTCGTGCATTCCCGGGTCCAGGTCCAGGCCGTAAGCGGTGGCCATCCTGTCGGCCGTGGCGGCTGGCCCCCAGACGGGGATCCGGCCGCGGCCCCAGCCGCCGGGCTTCCAGCGGATCGCCACGTGCAGCCCGCATAAGTCCATGCAGTGGTCCGGGTGCAGGTGGGTGAGGAAGATCGCGTCAATGTCCTCCAGGTCCGTGTAGCGCTGGATGGCGCCCAGTGCCCCGCTGCCGAGATCCATCACCACCTTCCACGTCCGTTCGCCGTCGGTGGCGGTCAGGAGGTAGCACGACGCCGGGGAGCCGGGCCCGGGAAACGAACCCGTACACCCCACGATGGTCAGCTTCACAGGGCCGGTCCCCCGGTGCGGCCGGCATCCACGGGGCCGCCCACGAAGTTCGAGATGCGGGGGCGCTGCCGGGCGCTTTGGGCCGCGGCAATCATCTCCGGGGTGATGCGGGCCAGGCTGCCGGTGGGGTACTGCGCGGCCACATGGTCCACGTGGCGCACGGACAGCACCTCGGGGCCAAGGAACCGCCTGGCCAGCGTCTCGAACTGCCGGGCGTCGCCGGTGGCCACGAAGTGGTGCTCCGGCGGGGTGCCGGAGGTGCGCTGCAGGTTGTGGGTGGCCAGGGCGCGGTACACGTCCTTGGCAGTTTCCTCGGCGCTGGAGACGAGCGTGACGTCGGCACCCATGACGTAGGAGATCACCCCGGTCAGCAGCGGGTAGTGGGTGCAGCCCAGGACCACCGTGTCCACCGCTGCGGCCTTCAGCGGCGCCAGGTACTCCTCGGCGACGGCGAGCAGTGCCGGGCCGGTGGTGATGCCGGCCTCCACGTAGCTGACGAACTCGGGGCATGCCACGGACGTGATCTCGAGGTCCGGTGCCGCGGCAAACGTATCCTCGTAGGCGCGCGAGCCCACGGTGGCGGACGTGCCGATGACGCCCACCTTTCCGGTGCGGGTGGCGGCAACGGCGCGCCGTACGGCGGGCTGGATGACTTCGATGACCGGGATGCCGTACTTGGCTGTGTAGCGTTCCCGGGCATCGCGCAGCACGGCGGCCGACGCCGAGTTGCAGGCGATGGTCAGCAGCTTGACGCCGGAGTCCACCAGTTCGTCCATCACGCCCAGGGCATTGGCCCGCACCTCCGCAATGGGAAGGGGACCGTAGGGACCGTGGGCGGTGTCCCCCACATAAAGGATCGACTCATTGGGGAGCTGGTCGATAATGGAGCGGGCCACGGTCAGGCCGCCGACTCCGGAATCGAAAACGCCGATGGGCCGGGCTTCCGGGGCGGCTTCCGGAACGTCGCCGGCCACGGGCGCCGGTCCGGTGCGCGCTGACGGGTCCGTGCTCGAGGCTGTAGTCATGATTATTCGAGGATAGGTCTTCCCTGAAGGCTCAGCCATCATGTTGTGTCCTGCAACTCGTGTCTAATCCGTCACAGGGGCCACAGCAAGGGCCGCGGCCGGCGCTCAACGCCGGGATTCCAGGGACTGCAGCATGGCCTGGACCAGGGACTCCTGCAGCCAGGTGGTGAAGTTGTACACCAGCGCCAGGTAGCTCTCCACGTCCTCGGCCTGGGACCAGTCCTGCATGCGGTGGACGTGTTCGGCATCCGCCTCATCACGGATGTCCAGCCGCTCGGCCAGGACCAGCCGCACGTCGTTCAGCGCCATGGACCAGTGCCGTGCCCCCTCGGGCGTCAGCACGATCTCGTCCTTGTCCAGGTCCAGGGCGGCCGCGCGCAGTGCCCCGATCTTCGTTTCCCGCAGTGAACGCTCGGTGAGCTGGCGGAACTCGAGGCTCGCGGCGCCGTCGTCCTTCACCACGTTGGGCAGCAGGCGGCGGACGGCGCGGTCCGTGGGCTCTGTTGCTTCCATGTCGAGGCCGATCAGTGCCGCCAGCGGGTCCTGCCCGGAGCGTTCCTCGGGCTGGAGCATGGAAATGACATCGTCGATCAGGCTGCGCAGCAGGTCCCGTTCGGCCGGTTCCAGGTAGCCGGTGATGCCCTTGAGTCCGGACTTGAATGCCTTAGCCACGTTTCCCCTTGCCCTGGCCCGGACCGCCGGACTTGCCTGAATTGCCCCCGCCGCCGCTGGCTTTTTCCACCGTGGCCCACAACCCGAAGCCATGCATGGCGACGGCGTGCCGCTCGACCTGTTCCTTGCTGCCCGAGGCGACGATGGAGCGGCCCTTCTTGTGGACCTCCATCATCAGCTTGTTCGCCTTGCTCTCCGAGTAGCCAAAATAGCTTTGGAATACGTAGCTGACGTAGCTCATGAGATTGACGGGATCGTTCCAGATCACCAGGTTCCAGGGGATGTCCGGGGCGGTCAGGGAGTCGGTGGACTCTGCCGTGCCGGTCCGGATGCCCTCCTGTGTATCAGGGCCGGGCGCAACGCTTATGGTCATCTGTCCATTCTATGAGGTGCCTGGGGCCACGACGGCGAGGGACCCGCGGCGAAGCGAAGCGAGACGTGGGAGACGGTGGGGGATAGAGTGATTTTCGTGAGCACCTCAGCCGGCTGGGACCATCCCCGCACGTCCTTTTACACCGACCACTACGAGCTGACCATGCTGCAGGCGTCCCTCCATTCGGGCGCCGCGCACCGCAGGTCGGTGTTCGAGGCGTTCGCGCGGCGGCTGCCCGACGGCCGGCGCTACGGCATCGTGGCGGGCACGGGGCGCCTGCTCGAAGGCATTGCCAACTTCCGCTTCGGCCCGGCGGAACTGGAGTTCCTGGAGCGTACGCATGTGGTCAACCAGGAGACCCTGGAGTACTTGGCCAACTACAAATTCTCCGGCGACATCTGGGGCTACGCCGAGGGCGAAGCGTATTTTCCCAACTCCCCCATCCTCATCGTCGAGGGCACCTTCGCAGAGGCCTGCATGCTGGAGACGTACATCCTCTCGGTCCTCAACCACGACACCGCCATCGCCTCCGCCGCGTCCCGGATGGTCAGTGCCGCGCACGGCCGGCCCTGCATCGAGATGGGCTCGCGGCGCACGCACGAGGAAGCCGCCACCGCATCGGCCCGTGCGGCCATCATCGCCGGCTTCGACAGCACCTCCAACCTCGAGGCGGGCATCCGCTACGGCGTGAAGACCGTAGGGACCGCCGCGCACTCCTTCACGCTGCTGCACGACACCGAGCGGGAAGCCTTCGAAGCGCAGATTGCCTCGCTGGGCGAGGGCACGTCGCTGCTGGTGGACACGTACGACGTCGAAAATGCGGTCCGCACGGCAGTTGACCTGGCAGGGCCGCGGCTGGGCGCGGTCCGGCTGGACTCCGGCGACCTGGTGGACCAGGCGCAGTGGGTCCGTCGGCTGCTGGACGACCTGGGCAATGAAAACACCAAGATCGTGGTCACCTCCGACCTGGACGAGTACGCCATCGCCGCCCTGCAGTCCGCCCCCGTGGACTCCTACGGCGTGGGCACGTCGCTGGTGACAGGCTCCGGCGCCCCCACGGCGAGCATGGTCTACAAGCTCGTCAGCCGCACCGACGACGACGGCAACTTTGTGTCCGTTGCCAAGGCCGCCAAGAACAAGGCCAGCGTGGGCGGGCGCAAATACGCCCTGCGGAAGCTGGACGACCGCGGAACCGCCACCGCCGAAGTGGTGGGCGTCGGGCACCGGCCCGAAGACGACGGCAACGACCGGCCGCTGCTGCAGCAGTTCATGAAGAACGGCGAGCTGCTGCCTGGCTGGACCGGCCATGAGGGCGTGCTCCGCGCCCGGCAGCGGCATGCGGATTCGATGGCGGAGCTGCCGCCGGTGGTTAACCGGCTCCAGCGGGGCGAGGCTGCCATCCCGACGCTCTACGAAGACAACTGAGGAGGACCATGTCCCGCGCCCTGATCATCGTCGACGTCCAGAACGATTTTTGCGAAGGCGGTTCGCTTGCCGTCCCGGGGGGCGCGGCGGTCGCCGGCGCCATCAGCGAGTACCTGGACGCCCACCACCGGGAGTTCGACCATGTGGTGGCAACCCAGGACTGGCACATCGACCCCGGCAGCCACTTTTCCGACAACCCCGATTTCAAGGACAGCTGGCCGCCGCACTGCGTGGCGGGCACCCGCGGCGCGGAGCTCCACCCGGACCTGGACACCGAATACATTCAGGCGTACTTCCGGAAAGGACAGTTCGCCGCCGCCTACTCCGGCTTCGAAGGGCTGTTGGCGCCCGAGGACGCCGTCCCCACCGGGGAACGGCAGCCCGGCGCCCTGGATGCGGACCGGCCCGCGGGCGAGGACGCGATCGGCCTGGATGACTGGCTGCAAAGCCACGACGTCGAGGACGTGGTGGTGGTGGGCCTTGCCACCGACTACTGCGTCAAGGCCACTTCCCTGGACGCAGTGCAGGCCGGCTATGGCGTCACGGTGGTCAAGTCCCTGACCGCAGGCATCGCCGAGGACCTTGAAGAGGCCGTTGCCGAGATGGAACTCGGCGGCGTCGACGTCACCTGAGGCGCTACTTGCGGCCGATAAACCAGTCCTGAAGCTTCCGCAGCCGGGCCTGCAGCTGTTCCTCGTTGGCCTGCGCCACGGGCGGTCCGCCGCAGACGGTGCGGAGCTTGGTGTGCACCACGCCATGCGGGGTGCCGGTCCTGGCGGCCCACGCCGCCACGTTCTTGGCCAGCTCGTTGCGCAGGTCCATCAGCATGCGGTGGTCCGGGACGGCCGGTGCAGCAGGCTCGGCCGCCGGCGCCTTCCGCTTCTTCCGGCTGAGCTGTTCATGCTGGCGCTGGCGCAGGAGCGTCCCCACCTGTTCGGCGTCGAGGAGCCCGGGGATCCCGAGGAAGTCCATCTCGTCGTCGGACCCCACCTCGCCGCCGGTGCCGAACTCGCCGCCGTCGAACAACACGCGGTCGAACGAGGCCTGCGAGTCCAGGGCCTCGAACTTGCCCTTCGTCAGGCTGTCGGAGGCCTTGTCCTCCCGGTTGGCCTCCGCCATCAGCGAGTCCTCCGGGTTGAAGAGGCCGTCGCCGTCCTCCTTCTCGGGCCGGTCCAGCGCGTGGTCGCGTTCCATTTCCATGGAGTTGGCCAGCGCCATCAGCTGCGGCACCGACGGCAGGAAGACCGACGCCGTTTCGCCCCGCTTGCGGGCACGCACGAAGCGGCCCACGGCCTGGGCGAAGAACAGCGGAGTCGAGGTGGAGGTGGCGTAGACCCCGACCGAGAGCCGGGGCACGTCAACGCCTTCGGACACCATACGGACGGCCACCATCCACCGTTTGTCTCCGGCGGAGAACTCCTCGATCTTGCTGGAAGCCTTGGCATCATCGGAGAGAATGACGGTGGGCGACTCCCCCGTGATCCTCTTCAGCTGCCCTGCGTAGGCGCGGGCGTCCTCGTGGTCGGTGGCGATGACCAGGCCACCGGCGTCGGGCACCGTGCGGCGGACCTCGCTCAGGCGCTTGTCCGCACCGGCCAGGACGGCCGGAATCCATTCCCCGGCAGGGTTCAGCGCGGTCCGCCAGGCATGGGACGTGATGTCCTTGGTGACAGCGGCCTCGCCCAGGGAGGCCGCCATTTCCTCGCCGGCGCTGGTCCGCCAGCGCATCTGGCCCGAATAGGCCATAAACATCACGGGCCGGACCACGTGGTCCCGGAGGGCGTTGCCGTAGCCATAGGTGTAGTCCGCCTTGGAGCGGCGGATCCCGTCCCGGTCCTCCGCGTACTCCACGAACGGGATGGGCGAGGTGTCCGAGCGGAACGGCGTACCGGTCAGGGACAGCCGGCGCACCGCGGGGTCGAATGCCTCCCGCAGGCCGTCGCCCCAGGACAGGGCTTCGCCCCCGTGGTGGATTTCATCCAGGATCACCAGGGTCCGGGCGGCCTCGGTCTTGGCCCGGTGCAGCAGCGGCTTGCTGGCCACCTGCGCATACGTGACGGCAACGCCAATGAAGCCGCGGCCGTGCTGGCCGTCCGAGTTCTTGAAGTTGGGGTCGATGGCGATCCCCACTTTGGCAGCCGCATCCGCCCACTGCCGCTTCAGGTGGTCGGTGGGGGCCACGATCGTCACCCGGTTCACTGCCCCCGAGTCGATGAGCGTAGACGCAATCCGCAGCGCGAACGTCGTCTTGCCTGCACCGGGGGTTGCCACGGCGAGGAAGTCGCGGGGGCTGTTCTTCAGGTAGAGGTCAAGGGCTTCCTGCTGCCAAGCACGGAGTTTCGGGGCGGTTCCCCAGGCTGCACGTTCCGGATAGGCCGGAGGCAGGGTGGGGCCGCCAAAGAGCGTCTCCGTCACTACTGGTTGCTGCCCGATTCCCCTCCGGGACCCTTGCCGCCGTCATTGCCCGGCCGCAGGCCCTCATAAACCTCTTTGCAGGTGGGGCATACCGGGAACTTCTTCGGATCCCGGCCCGGCGTCCAGACTTTGCCGCACAGTGCGATGACGGGCTCCCCGGTCATCGCGGACTCCATGATCTTTTCCTTGCGCACATAGTGCGCAAAGCGCTCCCGGTCCCCCGGTTCCACCTCCTGGCGCAGTTCCTCGCGCTCAATGGTGGCCGTGGACGTTCCAGCCCCGGAAAGCTCGCGCATCGGGTCGTTTTCGAGAGGGTCCGTCATGCTAGTCATGCGAACCATCTTAGCCGTTCCACCCGTCCGCCGTTCGACAACCGGCGCGCCCCCGGGCGGAGGAAAGCGGCCTCCCGGGCCGCCCGCCGTCGTCCTTTCCGCAGCGGACGCGGCAGCCAGTCCCGGGCTACAGCCCCTGCCAGGCCGGCTTGTGGTCGTAGGTGTGCCGGTAGAAATCGGCAAGCCGGAGGGCGGAAGCGGCGGCCTCGTCCAGCAGAACGGTGGCGTGCGGGTGGAACTGCAGCACCGATGCGGGGCAGATCGCCGCCACCGGCCCCTCCACGAACTCCCGGACTGCCTGCGCCTTTTGCGCGCCCGTGGCGAGCAGGATCACGTGCCTTGCCTCCATGATGGTGCCCAGGCCCTGCGTCAGGACGTGGTGCGGCACTTCGGCCAGGCTCTTGAAGAACCGGGCATTGTCCCGGCGGGTCTGTTCGATGAGGCTCTTGATGCGCGTTCGCGAGGCAAACGAGGACCCGGGTTCGTTGAACCCGATGTGGCCGTCGGTGCCAACGCCCAGCAGCTGCAGGTCGATGCCCCCCGCCCCCCGGATTGCCTCTTCGTATGCAGCGCAGGCAGCCGGGATGTCCGCGGCGGCGCCGTCCGGGGCGTGTACCTTCCCGGGATCAATGTTCACCCGGTTCGTGAATTCCCTGCGGATCACTTCCCGGTAGGACTCCGGGTGCCCGGCCGGCAGCCCCACATATTCATCGAGGGCGAATGCGGAGGCCCGGCTGAAGTCCAGGCCAGCGCCGTGCCGGAGCGCCAGTTCATCGTAGACGGGCAGCGGCGAAGAACCCGTGGCCAGGCCCAGGACCGCGTCCGGCTTGCGCCGCACCAGATCTTCAATGGCATCCGCCGCCAGCCTGCCGATCTGTTTGCTGCCGCCGAGGATGACTACTTCCATGCTGTTCCTTCCATATCTGTCAGCGGTTCACCGAAACCTGCGCCAGGAGGTCCGGCCCCCGCACATCGAGCCACCTGCCGCCCAGCAGGACACCGGCTCCAAACAGCGCCAGCCCCACCACAGTGCCGGCAGCCAGGTTAAGCCAGCCAAAAACAGCGCTTCCCGTGAGCACCTGGGCCAGCAGCAGTGCAGCTTCGGGCAGGACCAGGACCGCCAGGACCGCCATGCCCAGGAACTGCACCGCAAGGGTCTGGCCCACATTGCCCGGCGGTTTCTTGAACGGACTGTCGCCCGGCAGCGGAACCGTCACGGTGTACCGTGCCGACACCACCGAGGACAGGCCGAGGCCGGTAAAGAGTATGCCCTGGCTGAAGCCCAGGCGCCCGGGCAGTGCCGTCCATTCATGGCTGAAGGCGGCGTAGCCCACC
>JABFWC010000489.1 GCA_013362385.1 Pseudarthrobacter sp. | reverse complement strand
TCACCGGAGTGGTTTCCGGCCGCACTGGGATCAGGCTCACAAAAACAGTGTAGCCGCGGGGAATAGAAGCGGACCATGGTCCGTTTAGTCTGGGTGAAGGCTCCACAAGCCTGAAGTTCGATCCTCCCGCGGTCCCCGCCGCGGCCCTATCCAGGAGTTTCAATGACCAAGAGCACCGTACTCACCCTCGTCGGCAGCCTTCGCGCCGAATCCACCAACCAGAAGCTGGCCGAAGCGATCCAGCTCAACGCCCCCGAGCAGGTGGACGTGGTCATCCACGAAAGCCTCGGCAACATCCCCTTCTACAACGAAGACATCGACGTCGAGGGCCAGGTGCCGGCCGCCGCGGCAGCCCTGCGCGCGGCAGCCAGCGAGGCGGACACCGTCCTGCTCGTCACCCCCGAACACAACGGCACCGTTCCGGCCGCCCTGAAGAACGCCATCGACTGGCTGTCCCGCCCCTTCGGCGCAGGTGCCCTGGCAGGCAAGCCCACCGCCGTCGTCGGCACCGCCTTTGGCCAGTATGGCGGCGTGTGGGCGCAGGATGAGGCCCGGAAGGCCGTTGGCATCGCCGGCGCCCAGGTGCTGGAGGACGTCAAGCTCGCAGTCCCGGGCTCCATGGTCCGCTTCGCGGAGATCCACCCGAAGGATGACGCGGAGATCGTGGAGCAGATCAAGGGCATCTTCGAGAGCCTGGCTGCTTCCAGCCCCGCCGCCTGACGAGCCGCCCCGAAATGCCCGGCACGCGCCTCTGCGTGCCGGGCATTTCCGCGTCCAGGGTGGCCCATGTGCGGCCATCCGGTGAACTGCCGTCAACGGATGTTGCTTTTAGAGCAACCGCCGACTGTATCCTGTGCTTGTGAGCCACGAAACGCTTGATGCCGCTGCGGGCACGCTGCCTGCCGAAGCCATTGATGCCATCGAACGCGCGGCCACCTCCGCCCACCGGCATGAGGAACTGTTCTCTGAACGTGCCGCAAATATCCGGCAGTCCGCCGTCCGGGACGTCTTCGACATCTCCCTGCGTCCCGGCCTGGTTTCCCTGGCCGGCGGCAGCCCCTACCTGCAATCGCTGCCTATGGAGAGGCTGGCCGCGTCGGCAGCGAAAATCATCGCCGAAGACGGACTGACGGCGCTGCAGTACGGCCCCGGCCAGGGCACGCTGGAACTTCGCACCCATATCTGCGAGGTGATGGCTGCGGAGGGCATCACCGACGCCGTACCCGGGAACGTGGTGATCACTGCCGGCTCGCAGTCGGCGCAGGACGTGGCCACCAAGCTCTTTTGCAACCCGGGCGACGTGGTCCTGGTGGAAGACCCCACCTACGTTGGCGCCCTGAATACCTTCGAGTCCTACCAGGTCCAGGTTGAAACAGTTGAAATGGACCGGCACGGCCTGGTTCCCGAACTGCTGGAGGCCCGCATCGCGGCACTGCAGCTCTCGGGCAAGAACATCAAGTTCCTCTACACCATCCCTAACTTCAACAACCCTTCCGGAATTACCCTGGCCCAGGAACGCCGGCAGCAGGTGGTGGATATATGCCGACGTGCGAATATCCTGGTCCTGGAGGACAACCCCTACGGCCTCCTGCGTTTCGAAGGCCAGCCACTGGCCCCGCTCCGCGCGAACAACCCGGCGGACGTCATCTACCTGGGCTCCTTTTCCAAGATCTTTGCCCCAGGGCTGCGCATCGGCTGGGCGCTGGTCCCCGAGCATCTGCAGCGGCGCTATTACCTTGCCGCGGAGTCGGTGACCCTCTGCCCGCCGCCGTTGAACCAGATGCTGGTTTCGGCCTATTTGCGTGACTATGACTGGAAGGGGCAGATCGGGACATACCGCGGTCTCTACGCCGAACGCTGCCACGCCATGCTCGCGGCCCTGAGGGAGTACATGCCGGGCGGGACCACATGGACGAGCCCGCAGGGCGGGTTCTTCGTCTGGGTGACGCTGCCCGACGGTATTGACACCTACCCCCTGCTGCACAAGGCGATTGACGCGGGAGTGGTCTTTATCCCCGGCGCAGCCTTTACGCCGTCGGACGAGCCGTCCAACAAGCTCCGCCTGGCCTTCAGCGCAGTGCCCCCGGAGGCAATCGCCGAAGGAGTGCGCCGGCTGGCGCCGGTGCTTCAGGAAGCCATGGCAGCCCTGTAGCGTAAGCCTCACGAATGCCTTACCCGAGCAAAGGAGCATGCATATGGCCGGAATCATCGTTGTCGGCGTCGATGGCAGCCAAACGGCAAAGAAGGCCGCGGAGTCCGCCTGGGACCTTGCCGCGGCTCTGGGTGCCTCGCTGCTCGTGGTATCGGCTTTCGACACTGACCGGACCGAGGTGTTCGGCAGCGGCTCCGACCAATGGATCGTGTCGGACGCCGACGCCGCGGAACAGGTTGCCAGGACGGTGGCGGAGTCGCTCGGTCGGGACATCCCGGTCACCTACACGGCTGCACGCGGCCGCCCGGCGGACGCCCTCATCAAGGAAGCCGTGCGCACGGACGCACGCATCATCGTTGTGGGGAACCGCAGGATGCAGGGCATCGGCCGGGTCCTGGGCAGCGTGGCCAACAGCGTGGCCCACAACGCACCCTGTGATGTGTACATCGCCAACACGTACGACGCCGACTGACA
>JABFWC010000218.1 GCA_013362385.1 Pseudarthrobacter sp. | reverse complement strand
ACTTTAGACATGTCTATAGACATGCATAGCAAATGTTGCCCCCACGCATGTCCGCTACCCCGGCAAAAAGTAGGAGCTGATCTCGTCGGACCGGAACGTAAGGCATGCCCGGAAACCGAATGCACCGACGGGTACTGGAGCCCCAACAACGAGACCGCCGCAATACGGCATGAGAAGGGGCTCAAAGCCGTGAAGACCAAAGGGTTGATGATCGGCCTTACTGCCCTCGTTCCCGCCGCCTTCTTCGGGCTCGTCTTTTCCGTCCTATTGTTGCTTCCACCGTCCAAGCCTGCTGCGGCCACCTGCGGGCCGGCCGTGTCTGTTGTCATCGGCGCAGACACCAAGGTCGAGGGATACGCTCAGGAGCAGTTGACGAACGCCGCCGCGATCATGGGGGCCGGCCAGGCACTGAATCTTTCCGTCAAGGGGCAGATGATCAGCGTCATGGTTGCCCTGGGGGAGTCCGGGCTCCGGGTGCTGGACTACGGCGACGGGCCAGGCCCGGACTCGCGCGGACTGTTCCAACAGCGCGACAACGGCGCTTGGGGCTCCTACACAGACCGCGTGGACCCCACCATCAGCGCGACGAACTTCATCAAGGCCCTGCAGAAGGTCGAGGGCTGGGAGCTCCTGGAACCCACGATCGCCGGGAACAAGGTCCAGCGCAACGCCAACCCCTATCACTACCAGAAGTATTGGCCCGAGGCGGTCAAGCTCGTCCAGGCACTCTCGGGCGGGAAGTTCACCCTGAAGGGCAGTGGCTGCGCCATTCCCGGGAAGTCCGGTGCCGGGGATGACTACCCGTGGAAAGACTCTTCCACGTGGATGCAGGTAGGGGCAGGCGCGGCCGCCGCGTCACCGCTGGGCATGTTCTACCGCGAATGCGTGGACTTCGCCCTGTGGCGGGTGAACCAGCAGATGGGGTCCACCGGGGAACCGTTCAAGTTCCTCAACGGCAACTTCCGCCCGGACGGGCAGGGATTGGGCTCGGCCCTGACCTGGAAGGCCGGCTGGGACGCCAAAGGCTGGGCCACTGGTTCGGTTCCCCGGATTGGGGCGGTCGTCTGGTACGCACCGGGCGCGGGGGGAGCAGACCCGACCTTCGGTCACGTCGCCGTGGTCAAGGAGGTCAAGGACGACGGGACGTACGTCGAAGAGGGCTACAACGGCAACCCGCCCCCGGATGACCACAACTACTACACCCGGACGGTCAGCAACACGGCCCCGTCAGCCTTCCTGTACCTGCCCACCCAGGAGGAGAAGAAGTGAAAAAATCCCTGGCACTGACCGCGGCGGTCCTGCTGTGCACGGCCTGCGCACCGGCAGCGAACACCACGCCGGCTCCAGCGACCAGCACGGCCGCCACAGCCTCGGCACCGGTCTCTCTGAGCGCGGGCAGCGGCCCCCAGGCCCCGGACGGCACCGTTCCGGCCACCATCGGCATCAGCTGGGATCAGGCCGGCAAGGACGCCGCCGTAGATATCGCGCAGCAGGCAATGACTGACTTCGCCCGCCCGGGCGTGGAGGACAAACTGTGGGCCAACGACCTCGCCCGTTGGCTCACGCCGCAGGCGACCGCCGATTACTCCGCGGTTGACCCCGCCAATGTCCCCGCCACCCGGGTCACCGGCCCCGCGACGCTGATGGTCGATGAGGCCAACGGCTACGGCGTCATGGCAGCCGTGCCCACCGACGCCGGTACTTACACCCTGCAGCTGCTTCGCATCGGCACGGAGGCCCCGTGGAAGGTCAATCGGCTCACCCCGCCCTAAGCGCCCGCACTTCACCAACCCCGTCAACGTAAGGAATCAGGTTCATGAGTATCACTTCAACAGAGGTCCTGGCCTTCCCGAACATCAAGGCCATCATCAGCGACAATGGCACCGCCGAGGTCGTCGTCGCGGGAAACTCCCGCGTCGTCCCGGCAGGGGAGACGCTGCAGGATCTGCGCGACAACGCACTGGCCCTTGTCGTGGCCGAAGCCAGGACGCTGCAGCGCCCCGTCCGGGTCCGGATCGAGGATCCCGAAGGCCACGGCGAACTGATCGTCTACCCTGGCGGCAACGTCGAATCCGTCTCCTACGAAACCCGTCCGGTCCGCCGCCGCACCGCCGAAGCCGCCAGCACGCACGCTGCGTCCACCCCCGAAGTTATCGACGCCACTGCAGCGCCAACGCCTGCGGCGCAGCCTGAAGCTGCCGAGCCGAGGGTGGAACGTCAGCACTGGGCGCCCCTTCCAGTCGATACGGCATCGGCCGAGGAGGTGGCTCCGGCGGACGATGAGGCACCGCAGCAGGCTGTTGCAGCCGATGCGCCGGTGACACGACGCAGTTTGAAGGAGACTTCCTTCCTGGTCAGCGCCCCCGTGCTTGAGCCAGCCACGCAAGGCTGGCGCGGGACCCTTACCCGCCTGGGCTTCCGGATGGACCCCTCGGCAGAGGAGCTGTCCGAGCGTGAAGACATCCGCACTGTGAGCCAGCACTGGCCCGGCCCGCGGACCATCGCCGTGGTCAACCGCAAGGGCGGGGCCAACAAGACGCCTACGGTTGTGATGCTCTCGGCGATCCTTGCCCGATACAGCGGCGCAGCCACGGTGGCCTGGGACAACAACGAATCCCAAGGCACCC
>JABFWC010000112.1 GCA_013362385.1 Pseudarthrobacter sp. | reverse complement strand
GGAGCAGGCCAGGGCGGGGTTCGCCCGTGAAAACGAAGCCGGGCTCGATCCGCACGCCTCGAACCGCAACTACCGGGATGACAACCACAAGCCGGAGATGATCTTCGCGCTCACGCCCTTTGAGGCGCTCTGCGGATTCCGGCCGGCGGCCGAGACCCGGAAGGTGCTGTCCCACATTGGCGGGATTTTGACTGCGGGAGGCAAGTCCCCGGCGCTCATTGAGGCCCTACTGGAGGATCTCGGGGCGACGGATGAGGGCGAGGGCCTGCACCGCGCATTAGAACGGCTGATCACCGGCGGCCAGGCCTTGGCGGAGGAAACCGCGCTGGTGGTGGCTGCCCTGCTGTCAGGGGCCCAACTGGCACCGTTCGAGGCCGAACTGCAGACCGTCATAAGCCTCAACGAAAAGTACCCGGGCGATCCCGGAGTCCTGATCTCGTTGCTGCTGAACAGGATCTCCCTGGAGCCCGGCGAGGCCGTATACCTGCCCGCAGGGAACGTGCACGCCTACCTCCACGGCCTGGGTGTGGAGGTGATGGCGTCATCGGACAACGTCCTGCGCGGTGGCCTGACGCCCAAGTTCGTCGATGTTCCGGAGTTGCTGCGGACCATCGACTTCCACCCCGTGGCCGTGCCGATGGTCAGTGCCGAAAAGACCGTGATGGACCAGGAACTGTTCCGTCCGCCCTTCGGGGAGTTCCAGCTCCAGCGCATCGAGCTGGAACCGGACGCCGGCCCCGTTCCGCTGGCACAGTCCGGCCCGGCGGTGGTCATTGTGCTGGCCGGAGCCATCTACCTGGACTCCCCCAAGGGGGACCTGGAACTCGGCCGCGGCGGCAGCGCATTTGTGGCCGCCGCCGAAGCTCCGGTGAACGTCCACCGGGTGGCCGGCAGCACCGGACCGGCCCTCGCGTTCGCGGTGACCACCGGGCTCTAGCCGGGCCCTGCCGGGCTTTAGCCGGACCTCACCGGGCCCTGCCGGGCCTAGCCGCGCCGCAGCAGGGTGCGGGCGCGCCCTGCCGCGTCCTTGGCGAGCCGGCGGGCCGCCTGCAGCCCCTTGCGGGCCACCGGCATGGCCTGCGCGTAGGCAGGATAGAACGGCGACAGCGGCTTCTCCCAGGTGCCCAGGAGCATGTCCTCGTGCTTGGCGAACTGCTTCTTGAAGTCGGAGATGCCGTCGTTCAGCAGGCCGTTGAAGTCGTAGCGGCGGCAGCCGTCCTCCCGCATGGACTGCAGCGCCGCCCATTTCACCCCGTAGTTCACGCGCTGCTTCTGCCCTTCGGACGACACGCCGCCGTACAGCTCGAAAGCGGTGGCCGCGCTGCGGGAGAGCCAGGTGAACGCCAGCATCTGTTCGCCGTCGAAGGCTGCGATGATCGGAGACGCATCCCCCAGGTTCCGGAAAATGTCGCGGTAGTACTGGTCTTCGTGGATGCCGAAGCCGGCCCGTTCGGCCGTTTCATGGTAGATGGCCAGCACCTGCTCCAGTTCGGAGTCGTTCTTGACCTTGCGGAATTCCACGTCGCTGCGCATCGCCTTGCGGATATTGGCGCGGGTGGACTTGGACATCTCGGCCATCAGTTCGTCATCGGTGCGGCTGAGGTCCAGGATGAGCGTGCGGGGAATGAGCACGGTGTTGGTCGTCTCGCGGAAGCCTGCCGCGGCAACAGCGCCGGCAAAGGCCGAAGCGCGGTCCCAGTCGGGTTCGATGCTCAAGGCAACGCCGCGGTGGCGGGAGGCGGCGTAGTCGGCCAGGCGGTTGAGCACCACCTGCGCGTTCTCCACCGTGCACATCGGACCGCGGGGAACGTATACCAGTGCCTTGAACGGGAACGGAAGCCGGCGGACCAGGAGCTGGGCGCAGCCGATGGTCTCTCCGTCTGCCTGGATAAGGACACGATCCACCGACCAGCCATGGGCTGCCTTGGTTTCGCCCCAGCCCCACAGCTGCTGCGGATGCCCCTGGAACCGGTCGACATGGTCGTCCCAAAGGGCGCGGTCAGTACAGGGCACAACAGCTGGAATCATGGCTTAAACCCTATACCAAGGCCCGCACGCCAAAGCCCCCGGCACCCGCCCAGGGGCCCCGGGGGCTTTGGCAGCCAGCAGCGAGCTGAGGCTTCAGTTCTTGCGGGCGTAGCCTTCCCACTTGCTCGCCTGGTGCTCGCCATCGACGAAGCGGATGGTGCCGGACTTGGAGCGCATCACGATGGACTGCGTCAGGACCTTGTCCTTCGTGTAGCGGACGCCCTTAAGCAGGTCGCCGTCGGTGATGCCGGTGGCGGCGAAGTAGCAGTTGTCGCTGGCGACGAGGTCGTTGGTGGAGAGCACGCGTTCCAGGTCGTGGCCGGCGTCGATTGCCTTCTGCTTCTCTTCGTCACTGGTGGGCCAGAGGCGGCCCTGGATAACGCCGCCGAGGGACTTGATGGCGCAGGCGGCCACGATGCCCTCAGGGGTGCCGCCGATGCCCATCAGGGCGTCCACGCCGGTGCCTGAGCGGGCCGCAGCGATAGCGCCCGCGACGTCACCGTCCATGATGAACTTGGTGCGTGCACCGGCTTCGCGGATTTCCTCCACCAGCGGGCGGTGGCGGTCCCGGTCCAGGATCATGACATTAAGCTGGTTGACCTTCACGCCCT
>JABFWC010000022.1 GCA_013362385.1 Pseudarthrobacter sp. | reverse complement strand
ACCGGCCCGTGGCCGCTGGTTCCCGCCCCCAGGGCCGGCCCCGGCACCCCCGTCCCCGGAGGCTGCACCCGCACTGAACCCCCAGCCTCCGGCTGGTGGCGCAATAATTGGGCGGCCCTAAGAGGTGACGGTGTCGCCGTGCCGGTGCGCCACCTTCCAGCCGCCGTCTTCCCGGCGGTAGATCTGCGTGGCACGCAGGACATAGCTGCGGGGAACGCCGTCGACCGTTGCAGAGGTGTGTTCCAGGCCGGCGGTGTACGCCATATCACCCTGGACGCCGTAGGCCAGTAATTCAAACTCGTATGAGGTGCAGTCCGAAAACTGCCTACCCAGGCTGGAGAACAACTCGTCCAGTTCGTCCTGGCCGACGGCGCTGCGCCAGGCGCCCAGGACACTGACTGGTTCGTTGCGGGACCACAGCGCCCGGCGCGGCGCGGGATCCCCGTTATGGAGTGCCAGTTCGGCGTCGAATAGCGCTGTACGCACCCAGGCCAGGAAGTCATCGGAGTCAGCCATGCCTCCAGTATGCTCCTGGACGGGTCAGGGCCGTGCGTGCACCTGTGTCATTCCCTGCAAGGCGTCATTCCTTGTCCGGGCCGGACGTGGTTTCCGGCGTCGCGATGTCGATGAGCACCTTTCCAACCGTGCCATGCTCGACGGCGTCGTGGGCCGCCGCGGTCGCCTCCAGCGGGAAGCGGGTAAGTGGCAGCCCGTGTTCTTCTCCAACGCGGAGCACACCCGCGGCGAGGGCCTCGGCAACAGCGGACACGGCGTGCTGCTTCTGCTCCTCGGTGACGGTATAGGTGAGGATGAACTGGTACCGGACGTTCTTCGCCATGCTTTCGCGGATCGGAACGTTGAGGGATTCGCCGGGGTTCGCCGCGTAAATGGAAATGGTTCCGCCTGGCTTGAGCACCTCCAGGTCGGTGCCGATGTTCGCAGGCGCGTTGACGTCCACGACGATGTCGACCCCGTCGGTGGCTGCCTCGCGGACCGAACTGACGACGTCGTCCGTCCTGTAGTTGATGACCTTCTCCGCACCGGCCCGCCGGGCGAGCTCAGCCTTCCCGTCGCCGCTGACGGTCGTAATGACGGTTGCCCCGGCCCAGCGCGCGAGCTGGATGGCGGCGTGCCCCACCGCACCCGCGCCTCCGGTGACCAGCACCGTCCGCCCTGCCAAAGCCCCGGGGGAAAGCCGGGACGGCCCGTCGTCGTTCGACGTCAGTGCCCGGTGGGCCGTAAGGGCGGGGATGCCGAGAGAGGCACCGGTGTCAAAGGATTCCGAGTCCGGCAGTGGCACGGCCTTGGCTGCCGGCACCACAACGTACTCCTGCGCCGTCCCTTCGGTCCCGCCCCAGGCAACGTCCCATAGCCACACGCGGTCCCCGGGACTGACGCCGGTCACCCCGGAACCGACCGCATCGACCACGCCGGCTCCGTCCTGGTTTGGAACCTTGGGTGCGTCAAGGGTTTTTCTCCCGCCGCCGGACCGGGACTTCCAGTCCGTCGGGTTGACCCCCGAGACGACAAGCCGGACCCGGACCTGGCCCGGACCGGGATCCGGAAGGATCCTGTCCTGGAGCTTCAGCACTGATGACGGTCCTGTTTGCTGGTAAACGATAGCTTTCACTGCTGCTCCAATATTCGGGTGGTGTATGGCCTACCGCTCCAAACCTACCCCCTGGAAATCCTGGATCCTGGCCGCCAGGGCGGTTGACCCGGGGCTGTGCAGGTCAACGAGGAAAAGTGCGCCGGAGCGGACGCCTGAACGGAAATCACTCAGTGTTGTCCTTTGCACCGGGGTGGTCCTAGCATGAATGCACCGTTCCCTCCCTGCATCCACGCAGAGACGGCTTTGAAGGTCGCGATGGCATGGCGAACAATCCGTTTAGGCATCGGAAGCCCGGGCAGGACAGGACCGAAGGGCCCGGAAAGGTGCATCACGGCCCGCATTTGGGGGAGTGGCTGAAGCACGAGGACAAGCGGATGGAAGACGCTTACAGCAGTATCTTCCTCCACCAGCATGGGCAGCCGCTGCCGCCCGGGCGGACGTGTATCCAGGGACACGAGATCCTGCCGGGACAGGACCATTGCTCCCTGGGGCATCCGGTCGGATAGAAAATTCAGCTATCGGCCAGTCAGCGGCATTGACCCTTCCGGGTACTGTGGGCGGATGGATGCCAGGGCGCTGGCAGAGGCGTTCGAAAGGAACAGGGCCCATCTGGCCCCGTGGGAGCCGCTTCGGCCGGACAGGTTCTTCACCGTCCAAGGCCAGCAGGAGGTCATTGCCAGGCAGCGCGGGGAACTCTCGTCCGGCACAGCCCTACCCATGGTGCTCGCACGCGATGGCAGCGTCGTCGGCCTGCTGACCATCAGCTCGATTGTGCGCGGCGCGTTTCAGAACGCCCACCTGGGCTACTGGATCGACCATGGCGTTCAGGGGTCCGGGATCATGACCTGCGCCGTGGGCGCAGCCACGGCCGTGGCCCGGGACGTCCTGGGCCTGCACCGGCTTGAAGCCGCGACCCTGCTGCACAACACCGCTTCACAGCGGGTGCTCGAGAAGAACGGCTTCGAATCCTACCGCGTCGCCCACGGGTACCTGAAAATAGCAGGCCGCTGGCAGGACCATCGGATGTT
>JABFWC010000410.1 GCA_013362385.1 Pseudarthrobacter sp. | reverse complement strand
GCTGGAAAGCCGGTCGGCCGTGACGAGCTGGCCAATGCGCTGAAGCTGCCCCGGGCCGTGACCGCGGCGCAGTTGGACCGGATGTCACGGTAAGGCATCCTGTCGGTCAGCTTTTCGAAGGCAGGCCCCGGAGGACCCGGCACGGGCCGCCCGTCAAAGCAGTACGCCGCGGTGACGGCCGAGGTGCTCGCGTCCGTGCCGGAGCGCAGCTATGAACTAATCGGAGACCTCATCGCTACGGCAGCCGAGCGCTCCATGGGCAATACAGAATCAATGGAACAGAATGCCCACGCGGTGGCGTGGGAGCGTGGTCACGAACTCGGGCAGGAACACGGCAGTATGGACGGCGTTTTGGAGGCCACCGGGTATTCGCCTCTCCATATCGACGACGGCACCGTCGAATTCACCAACTGCCCCTTCCACCGGCTTGCGCTAAACCACCCCACCCTGGTTTGCTGCCTTAACGGCGCCCTCTTGGAAGGCGCGCTGGAAGGTTGTGGAGATACCACCCGCAGCGTTGAACCTGTGGCCCCAGGACAAGGCAATAACCAGTGCTGCGCCCGCCTCATCTGCCGTCAATAACAAGGCCCCTCGGCAGACACGAAAGCCCACCCCAGTCCGGGCGCCGTCGTCCTCCTGGGCCCAGGCGGCAGGGTAAATCGCCAGGGGATGAACTCAGGTCGCTGCCCGCCCGCAAACTCGCTACCGCTCGAGCGCGCGAGCAGTATGATTACGATTATCTGAATGATGATTGCCGGAGGCAACGGTCCCACTGGAGCCTTCGCTTCCGGACACCGTCGTCTTTCAACAGCAAGGGAATCACCATGGGCTTCCTGGACCGAGACCACTCCATCGCCCCGCCGGGCTTCAACCGCTGGCTGGTCCCGCCCGCGGCACTCGCCGTCCACCTGTGCATCGGCCAGGCCTATGCCACCAGCGTGTACAAGACCGCGCTGGTCAAGCACTTCGGCGCCAGCCTGACGGAGATCGGCGTGATCTTCTCCATCGCCATCGTGATGCTGGGCCTTTCCGCCGCGGTCATGGGCACCTGGGTGGACACCAACGGCCCGCGCAAGGCGATGTTCACCTCCGCCATCTTCTGGGCGGGCGGCTTCCTGATCGGCTCGCTCGGCATCTTCTCGCACCAACTCTGGCTGGTGTACCTGGGCTACGGTGTGGTGGGTGGCATTGGCCTGGGCATCGGTTACATCTCGCCGGTATCCACGCTGATCAAGTGGTTCCCGGACCGGCCCGGCCTGGCCACCGGCATGGCCATCATGGGCTTCGGCGGCGGCGCGCTCATCGCCAGCCCGGTATCCCAGGCCCTGCTCAAGGCGTACGATCCCAACTCCGGGGCCCAGGGCTGGGTGGCCAGCGGCGACGCCGTGGGGAAGCTCTTCCTGACCCTCGCCGTCGTCTATCTCGCCTACATGCTGTTCGGCGCGTTCACGGTCCGCGTGCCAGCCGACGACTGGCGGCCCGCCGGGTTCGACCCCGCCAAGGTCAAGGCGGCAAAGCTGGTCACCACAGAAAACGTCTCCGCGAAGAACGCCATCAAGACCCGCCAGTTCTGGTTGGTGTGGGTGGCGCTGTTCTGCAACGTCACGGCGGGCATCGGCATCCTGGAGCAGGCCGCGCCCATGATCCAGGACTTCTTCCGGCAGCCCGACGGCAAGTCCCTCGTGAGTGCCGGCGTCGCCGCGGGCTTCGTGGGGCTGCTGTCCATCGGCAACATGTCGGGCCGGTTCGCCTGGTCCGCCACCTCCGACGTCACAGGGCGCAAACGCATTTACATGATGTACCTGGGCGTCGGCGCCGTGTTGTATACGGTGCTGGCGTTGGCCGGTTCCACCGCCACTGCCCTTTACGTGGTGCTGGCCTTCATCATCATCTCGTTCTACGGCGGCGGGTTTGCCACCGTACCGGCCTACCTGCGGGACCTCTTCGGCACGTACCAGGTGGGCGCCATCCACGGCCGGCTGCTCACCGCCTGGTCCGCGGCCGGGGTGGCCGGGCCCTTGATCGTCAACAGCATCCTGGACGCACAGGGCAAGCCCGGCCAGCTGAATGCCGTGTCCTACCAGCCCGCGCTGCTGACCATGGTGGGGCTGCTGGTGGTGGGCTTCCTGGCCAACCTGCTGGTCAAGCCCGTCGACGCACGGTTCCACGAACGCCGCCCCGAGCGGCACGAATCTTCCCATGGAGGCCTGAAATGAGCAGCACTGCACACAACCACGGCGCGCACGAGCCGGTCAAGCAGTCCACCGGCCGGCTGGTCCTGGCTTGGGTTTTGGTGGGCATCCCCCTGGCCTACGGGGTCTTCCAAACGCTTACCCAAGTGGCCGCCCTGTTCGGGTAAGGCTTTGTTGCCGCCGCCTATGAGTAAGGCCCGCATTAAGGCATTAGGGGTCTTCGAAATTCGCGCCCTCCCTACTGAAAGACCGTCTCGTTTCGGCACACCCCAACCTGATGTCAGGCAGCCGCTGCAACCCCGTCAGATTGGGGTCCGTACCGGCCTTTCACCACGTACAAGTCTGAAGGTCTGAGACTCCAACCTGACATTTCGGCGGCGAGTACGGACGAGCCGGCCGGTCAGGTTGGTTCTGTCCAGTCCAGTGCCGCGGTGATCGATTTGGCGTCAGGAAGCTCGTCTTTGAC
>JABFWC010000077.1 GCA_013362385.1 Pseudarthrobacter sp. | reverse complement strand
GCCGCACCGGTGCGCCCCTTGTTGCGCCGCACCCCCTCGTCGCTGGCGAAGCCCAGCAGTGCCACCGGCGTGGTGCCCGCCCGGGGCGCCGCACCGTCGGGCGGATCGAGCGGATGTACCGCCTGCCACCAGCGGCGGTGTTCGGGGCCGTCGCCATCGAACCTCCCGGTCCAGGGTTGGGGCGGGAGGTCGACGGCAGGGAGGGTGGAAGACATGCCTCAAGCTCACCCCATGGCCGGGACGAAAACCAGCACTGCCGCCGTCGTCCTGTCCGGAATCCGAGAACCGGGCGCAAACCGCGGACCTTCGCGCGGAACGGCTGCGGTGATGGGTACGGGGACTGTTAGAGGCCACTGTGGCAGCAGGACGCTCCTGCACGAGACACACGAAACAATCCCAGGCTGGAGAGCCCATGTTTGAAGCCCCCGACATTCTTTTTGCCGCAGCCGGCGTGGCTGTTTTCGTCGCCGCCGTCCTGCCGAAGCTGCTGCGGGACATGCCGCTGTCCATGCCCATGGTCTTCCTCGGCGCTGGAATGGCCGCGTTCGCCCGGCGTCCATCACTGCCCGACCCGAATCCTGTGGAGCACAGCAACTTCGCGATGCACCTGGCGGAAATCTGCGTGATCGTTTCGCTGATGGGTGCCGGGCTGGCACTGGACCGGCCCGTGGGCCGCAAGCGATGGTCCACCACCTGGCGGCTGCTGGGAATCGCCATGCCGCTGTGCATCCTGGGCCTGACGCTGCTGGGGATGTGGTTCCTGGGTTTGGGGCTCGGGGCCGCCCTGCTCGTTGCCTCGAGCCTGGCGCCAACGGACCCGGTGCTGGCTTCGGAAGTGCAGGTGGGTGAACCTGCGGACCACGACGGGAACGCCGACAAAGAGGACGAGGTCCGGTTCGGGCTTACGTCCGAGGCCGGGCTCAACGACGGCCTGGCCTTTCCGTTCGTGTACCTGGCCATCGCCATCAGCGTTGCCGGGGGCTCGTCGTCGGGCTGGTTTGCCGGCTGGTTCGGGATGGATGTGCTGTGGCGGCTGGCCCTTGGCCTGCTGGTGGGTTTCCTGACCGGAAAACTCCTCGCCAGGCTGTTCTTTTCCGCGCGGCGGGACAGCCTGCGGTTGTCCAACCACTCCGAGGGTTTCGTAGCCCTGTCCGCAACCTTCCTTGCCTACGGTCTGACGCAAATGGTGGCGGGGTACGGCTTCGTGGCGGTCTTTATCTGTGCCCTGACCATCCGTGCCGCCGAGCGCACCCACGGCTACCACCGGGTGCTGCACTCCTACGTCGAGCAGCTCGAGCGGCTCCTGACAGTGGTGATCCTGGTCCTGCTCGGCGGTGCCATAGCCCGCGGCCTGCTCGCGGGCGCAGGCCTGGCCGAGCTGTTGGTGGCACTGGCCTTCCTGCTGGTGGTCCGGCCGCTGGCGGGTTGGGTGGGGCTGCTGGGCGGCAAGACCGGACCGCGGGAACGCATTGCCTTGTCGTTCTTCGGCATTCGCGGCATCGGATCCCTCTACTACCTGGCGTTTACCCTCGGCGGGGGCCATTTCGCCGAGCAGGGGAAGTGGCTCTGGTCCTTCGTAGGCCTGGTGGTGGCGCTGTCCATCGTGATCCACGGTGCCACCACCTCACCGCTGATGAACCGGCTGGACCGGCTGCGGCAAAAGAAGGCGATTGCGGTCTCCGGTGACGAAGGGCTGGCGCCGAACACGCCGGTGTAGGGCCGGTGCCGGAAATCCCGGCCTAAACGAAAGGGCTGGTACGGCCGACGCCGCACCAGCCCTCTCTGCGGAGGTTTTACTTCATTCCCAGTGCGGCTTCGATGGTTCCGATGGAGAAGAACAGCAGGAACGCTGCAGCCACGGCCCACATGAGGGGGTGGATGTCCTTGGTGCGGCCCTGGACGGTCCGGATGATGACGTAGCTGATGAAGCCGGCGCCCAGGCCGTTCGCGATCGAGTAGGTGAACGGCATCAGGGCGAAGGTCAGGAACGCCGGGATGGCAATGCCCCAGTCCTGCCAGTCGATCTTGCCTACCTGGGACACCATCATGAAGCCCACCACCACCAGCGCCGGGGCCACAGCCTCGAACGGGACGAGGTTGATCAGCGGGGTGAAGAACATGGCCACCAGGAACAGCGCGCCGGTGACGATCGAGGCGATGCCGGTCCGGGCACCTTCGCCGATGCCGGCGCCGGCTTCAACGTAGATCTGGTTGGAGGATACGGAGGCGCCGCCGCCGATGATGGCGCCGAGTGCATCCACCTGGAGCACGCGGTCGACGTCGGGAATGTTGCCGTGCTCGTCCACCGTGCCGGCCTCGTTGGCCAGGCCCACCATGGTGCCCATCGCGTCGAAGAAGATGCTGAGCAGGATGACGAAGGCCAGCAGCGTGGCGGCGACGAATCCGAGGTGCTGGAAGGCGCCGAACGGGTTGGCCTTGCCGATCAGGGAGAGGTCCGGGGCGGCCCAGCCGGAGAATGTGGGCGCCACCAGGGACCAGCCCTGCGGGTTGAAGTTCTTGCCGTCGAAGCTGGGTCCGATGTGCAGGGTGGTCTCAAGGATGACGGACAGCACCGTGGAGGTGATGATGCCGATCAGGATGGCGCCCTTGACCTTGCGCACCACCAGGGCGATGGTCAGGATCAGGCCGAACACGAACAC
>JABFWC010000442.1 GCA_013362385.1 Pseudarthrobacter sp. | reverse complement strand
AGGACAGCCCCCCGTGGACGAGGTGATGGCCATGTTGAACGCTGCCGAGGCAGAGGAAGAAGCCTGATCCCCACCGCCCCGGATTGGCCGGCGGGAAACCAGATGCCGGGGTGGCGCTGCTGCGGCGCCTTCCTTCCTGTGGTCAGGCGCTGAAGCTCCCGGTGGCGGCCATGACGTGCGCGCCGTAGCCCGGCTTGATGGTCTGCACGCGCTGCATGCAGAACGGGTCGGCGTAGATGTGAACGTCGCTGTCGGTGTGGTTGTTGACCTGATGCGCGCCGATGGGCAGCTGGTAGCAGCCGGTGGGATCGTCCCAGGTGGTCAGCTCCTGAAACTCCACGGTGAAGAGGACGACCTGGCCAGTGGCGGCATGGGCGGGGGCGGCGGTGTTCATCAGGGTGACGGCGGCTGCGGCGGCCAGAGCGGCGGCGGTCTTGTGACGGATCATGGTGCAACTCCAATGTTGTCCGGGAAACGGGACTGGCGGGATTGCGGCCCGTCGTCCCCGCCCTTGGGTGAGGAGGGCGCATCCGGGCTGCGGAGGCGGGAAGCGGTTGGGATCCCCGGGGGGCCCGGGGCGCGTAAGCACTCGGCAGCGGTGGGCCGCGCGGTGGGCCGTGATGGGCCGTGGTGGGTCGTGGTGCGTGGCCGCGGGGTTGACGCTTGCTGGACAGCCGTTGGTGCCCCGGCCTCGTGAGAGTTTGCGCTCTCAGAGGCCGGGTGGGTTGGTTCGAGGGTCAGGGGATGACGACGTGGAATCCGGTGTCACGGGCCCCGGAGGCGGTGCCGGTGCCGACGAACACGTCGCGGGGGTCACCGCAGGCGTTGCCGTCGTAGCGGACGAAGATGCTGGAATCCCAGGGGGCGCTGGTCCACTGCGAGGTGGCGACCGGGACGGTGGTGGCGGCGTTGACGTCGGAGTCAAGGCGGGATGCAGTACCGGCCGGTGCCGATCTTGCGGACGCCGGTGATGCCCTTGGAGCGCACGACGGAGCCGTCGGCGTTGACGATGGCGGCGGCGCGGACCCCGGGACCGGAGGCGCCGCCGAGGTCGGCGTGCGCCGGAGCCGCGAATGCGCTGATGACGCCGGCCGTGGCCAGCGCGGTGATGGACGCCGCGACGGTGGACTTGATGATGGAGGACATGGGCTTCCCTTCCTGTCGTGCCTGAGACCCAGGATCGGCCGACACTGAAAGTCGTTATTCAATTACTGCCAGTGATAGTGGCTGGAGAGGTAGGAGTGCGGCCCGGCAACGCGCCCTCCAACGCGTGGGCGGCGACCGTCCAGAAGACCCAACGCCGGCATGACGCCGTCGACCCGGTCTGCCTGAAGGTGTTCGAGGAGAAGATCAGCGGCAAGCTCGCCACCGACGACCGGCCCGCACTCCTGGAGGCGCTGTCCTACCTGCGCGACGGGAACAAGCTGACCGTCCAGGAGGTCGACCGGCTCGGCCGGAATCTCCTGGAAGGGCTGATCGTCCTCAACGACCTGTTCCAGCGGGGCGTCGGCGTCAAGGTGCTGGAGGGCATCGCCGCCGGCGAGCACACCGAACGTCCCCTGATCCTCGACCTGGCCCTGGCCGAGGACCGGCGCCGCGACATCGTCCGCAAGACCAAGAACGGCCTGGAAGCCGCCCGCAAGCGCGGCCGGGTCGGCGGACGCAGACCCGTCGTCGACGACGGCAAACGCGCCGCCATCCTCGCCCGCCGCCAGCGCGGGGAATCCATCCGCACCATCGCCGCCGGAGTCAAAGTCTCCATCGGCGTCGTCCACAAGACCCTCACAGACGCCCAGCTCGCCGTCGCGGCCGCCGAGGACATCCCCCGCTGACCAGCCCGATACTTCGGGTTTGTTTTCCGAGGCGCCGGAGCCTCAGCTGTTGGCCAGAGTGCGATCGAGGAGGGGGAGCAGGCGGTCCCAGTGGCGCTGCAGGGCGGAGGGGTTGAAGGCGTCGGTGTCGGACATGGTGAAGCCGTGGATGGTGCCGGGGTAGATCTCGGAGGTGTAGTCGACACCTGCGGTATCCAGGGCCTGGTTGAGCTCGCCGAGGGCCTCGGGTGTGATGTCGGTTTCGGCGTGGCCGAAGTGGACCTGAGCGGTGAGTTTGGAGAGGCTGTCGGGCCCGACGGCGCCCACGGGGCCGTGGAATCCGGCGACCGCGGCCACCTGGCCGGGGTGGGCCACGGCGGTGCGCACCGCCAGGAGGCCGCCTATGCAGTAGCCGGTCACCGCGACCGGTCCCGCGCCGACCTCGGGCCGGGTGGTGAGGAACCTGATGTAGGCGTCCGCGTCGCGCAGGATCCGTTCGGTGGTGTGCGCCTCGATCAAGGGCATCAGCTGGGCGAAGATCGCGGGCCGGGCCTCTTCTCCGATGTACTCGGGAAGCTCGACCACTGGTGCCGGGCCTTGCCGGTAGAAGAAGTTGGGGACGAGCACGTAGTACCCGTGCCCGGCCAGTTCGCGGGCCATCTCCTGCAGCACGGGCCGGATGCCGAAGCCGTCCGCGTACATCAGCACCCCTGGGTGCCGGCCGCCACCGTTGGGGAAGGCGGCAAAGGCGTCGCTCTGGCCGTCCGTGGTGGGAATCTGCAGAGTCTTGGTGGGCATGAATTCTCCTGTCGTGATTGATGTGCCGAGCATGTGATCAACACGACGGAGGCGG
>JABFWC010000169.1 GCA_013362385.1 Pseudarthrobacter sp. | reverse complement strand
CGCCAGATCGGGGGCGACGCGTCCGCGCTCGCCGAGGCCACCGGCGGGCGTCCCGACCTCGCGGTCTACGCCCACCCGGTCACCGAAGCCGGCCGGGTGGAGCTGCTGCCGTTCCTGCACGAGCAGGCCGTCAGCATCACCGCCCACCGGTTCGGCACGCCGAACCACCTTTCAGATGCGCTGATCTAGCTCCCAGGACGAGGAAAGGCCGGGCAGCACCTGATGGGGCTGTCCGGCCTTTTCCGTTGAGCGCTATCCGAGATACCAGCCCGGCGGCGTCCAGGTGACGGGGACGCTGTGGGCGGAGAATTCCTCGCAGTGGGTGCAGGTGTAGGCAACTTCGCCGAGGGTGGCTACGGTTCCGTCGCGGCGGTAGGTCGGTGGAATGTAGGTTTCGAGGTAGACGAATTCGTCGGTGCGGCACCTGTCGCAGGTTGGTTTGCCTACGTAGCCGGAGTCCGTGGACCGTCCGGTGCCGAGGTTGGCCTGGCGGGTGGACGGCCGCGCTGTGGGAAGCGGGCGCGCGTGCGCGGAGCTGAGATGGGTGTTCCTGGCTGTCGTCATTGGCTGACTGTCCCAGGCGCAAATATCCCCGCTTGAGGACACGCCTGTTTGTAGAACTGGCCTGCTGCTTGACCCTAGGAACCCCAGCATAGGGGATCGCGATTCCCCTATCAATGGACACGGTCCCCCTAATACATCGAAATGCTGGATATTTCGCGGGAGCGGGGTTAGGTTTGGCGGTTAATTGTCCTTCCGACGATCGATTGGGTCAGGGCATCGATCACTTCGGTGTTCGCCAGGGGGTTGCGGATCAGCGTGAAGTCCACGTCCCCCACGGCCGGAAGGTCGAACCGGCGGGTGATGATCTTCAGGTCCTCCGGCACCAGCGACGTCGGCATGACCGCAACGCCAATGCCCGCACGAACCGCTGCCAGCACGCCGCTGATCTGGCGGGTGGTGCACGTGATCCGCCAGGTCCTGCCGTGGGCCTCGAGCGCGTCGATGGCAAGCTTCCGGCTGAGGCTGGGGGAGGGGTAGGCGATCAGCGGCACCGGTGTCCCCGGCTCGAGGATGGTCTGCTCCAGCCCCACCCACGAGAACGAGTCGTGCTGGACCACGGTGCCGTCCTTGGCCCCGGCCACCCACTTGACGAAGACCAGGTCCAGCTGGCCCGCGTTGAGCTTGCGGTAAAGCTGGTCGCTCTGCCCCACCGTGAGTTCGAGGTTGATCTGGGGATAGATCTGCCGGAATTCCCGCAGGATCCGGGGCAGCCCGGTAATGGCGAGGTCGTCCGCGGTGCCGAACCGCAGGCGCCCCCGCATTGCGGAGCCGGAGAAGTAGCGCGCGGCTGCGTCGTGGGCGGACAGGATGTTCCGGGCGAATCCTGCCATCGCATCGCCGTTGTCGGTGAGCCGGACATCGCGGGTGTCCCTGCTGATCAGGGTGCGCTTCGCCGCCGCCTCGAGCTTGCGGATGTGCTGGCTGATGGTGGGCTGGGCGAGCCCCAGGCGCTCCGCCGCCTTGGTGAAGCTCAGGGTGTCGGCCACGGCGAGGAAGGAACGCAGCTGGGCGGGTTCGAACACTGGGGCTCCCTACATGCGGGTGTTATTGCGGTACGCAATACGAGTTATAGGGACCATACCTCTCCATAATCTGCTGCGGCCACCCTAGCGTTAACCGCATCCCAGACCGCCCGCAATTTTGAGGACATCCCTGTGGCACCCCCACCGCCTTCGTCGGCCTCCGTCTCCCAACCAGTCATCGACGCGGCGGGCTCCGCGCCGCCGGACCACCAGACCCAGCCGCTGCCGGTCGTGGCGGAACGCCTCCCCTGGCGGCACACCTTCATCTCGCTGAAGGTCCCCAACTTCAGGATCTTCGTCGTCGGCCACTTCATCGCCGTCATTGCCATCTGGATGCAGCGCATTGCCCAGGACTGGCTCGTGCTGCAGCTCTCGGGTTCCGTAACCGCCGTGGGCTTCACCGTGGCGCTGCAGTTCCTGCCGTCCCTGGTGCTGGGCCCGTGGGGCGGCATGGTCGCGGACCGGTTCCCCAAGCGGAAGATCCTCATCCTCTGCCAGTCCATGGCAGCCATCCTCGCCGCTGCGCTGGCCGCCCTCGCCCTTACGGGAACCATCCAGGTGTGGCATGTGTACGCCATCGCCCTGGTCCTTGGGCTGGTCACGGTCCTTGACCAGCCGGCCCGGCAGGTCTTCGTCAATGAACTGGTGGGCCCGAAGTACCTGCGCAACGCCATCAGCGTCAACTCCACCACCTTCCAGCTGGGTGGCCTGATCGGCCCGGCGCTCGCGGGCCTGCTCCTGACCGCCGTGGGTGCGGGCTGGGCCTTCGCCGCCAACGCCCTGGCCTGCTGCTCCACGGTGACAATGCTCCTGATCCTCCGCAAGGACGAGCTCCACGTCAGTGCCCCGGCGCCCAAGAGCAAGGGCATGCTCCGCGCGGGGCTCCGTTACGCCCTGGGCAAGCCCACCATCTACTGGCCCTGGCTGATGGCGGGATTCATTGCCGTGTTCGCCATGAGCCTGCCTGTGGTGCTCGCCGCCTTCGCGGACCACGTCTTCGACGCCGGCGCCGGCGGTTACGGACTGCTCAATGCCCTGGTGGCGCTCGGTGCGCTTTGCGGGGCCGTGGCGTCCACCC
>JABFWC010000296.1 GCA_013362385.1 Pseudarthrobacter sp. | reverse complement strand
GCAGGCCCGAGGCGCCGAGGACCGTGAGCGACAGGCTGATGGCGTAGTCGGGCAGGTTGGCTTCGCGGATGAACGGGGCGATGTAGGTGAACAGCGCGAAGTGGGCCAGCACCAGCAGCGGCCAGGCCGTGGCCACGGCCTTGACACCGGGCTCGGCGATGGCCCGCCGGAGGGACGGGCGGGCAGCATCGGAGATGCGGCGAACGCGCGGCAGCATGAAGAAGGCCAGGACCGTCAGGACCAGCCCGAACCCCGCGAGCACCAGGAACGCGGCACGCCAGCCGAGGAACCCGCCCAGTGCCGTACCCACCGGGGCGCCGATCGCCAGGCCCAGGCTGTTGCCGCTGAACACGATCGCCAAGGCCTTGCCCACCTTGTCCGCCGGGACCACCCGCGTCACGAACGGCGCCATCGTGGTCCACAGCAGTCCGTGCGCCAGGCCGCCGACCAGCCGGGCGGCCATCGCCGTCGTAAAGTCCGGCGCCAGCCCCACCCACGCGTTGCTGGCCGCAAACGTCAGGACCAGCGCCACCAGGAGCGCGTGCCGGGGAATCCCGGCCAGCAGGCGTGCCACGGGGACCACCGTGACCACGATGACGGCGGCGTAGGCGGCGGCCAGATAGCCGGCCACTGGCTCGGATACATTCAGTCCGGTACTGATCTGCGGCAGCAGCCCGGACGGGAGGAGTTCAGTGGTGATCGCGGTAAAGGCGATGGTGGCCAAAACCGCCATCGCGGCGTAGGGAAATCGGGCAGGGGCGGGCGCGGAAATCGCGGAAGGCACGGGGGAGGGTCCATTCAAGGGGAGGGGTTGGAATGCGGCTCGCTGGCCGGTCAATTCCTCCCTTAAATTTACAGGATCAGGGGAGCTGTCACAGACATGACACCGCGTCTTCGCGGCATCGTGAAGTGCGTCGAAGATCGCACGGCTGGGGGCCAACCAGTAGGTTGGAAGACAGAACTTCGTTGCCCGCCGCCAGGCGCGTCGGGCCCGGAAGCCGGGAGGCCGCCAATGGAAACGATTGTGGTTGTAAGGAAGCAAACACAGGGGGTCGCCCCGTGACCGCTCCGCTGCGGGTGTGCCTTCCCGACCAAAGGCTCGTCGATGCGCTGGAGCCGATGGACGGGGTCGAGTTTGTCCTCTGGGACCTGTCCGGCCCCGCGCCGGAAGGCCGCCTGGACCTGCTGGTGCCCGGCTACATGGGAAAGCCCGCGGCGCTCGCCGCACTGGAGGGCGTCGACGTCGGCCTGGTGCAGAGCCAGTCAATCGGGTACGACGGCGTTGCCTCCTTCCTGCCCGCCGGGGTCACGTTCGCGAACGCGGCCGGAGTCCATGAGACGTCGACGGCGGAGCTCGCCGTGGGCATGATGATCGCCTCCCAGCGCGGACTTCCGGACTTCGTCCGGAACCAGGGCAGCGGCACCTGGGACAACGCCCAGCGCCCCAGCCTGGCCGACCGGCGCGTGCTGCTGGTGGGCTACGGGGGAGTGGGCAAGGCCATCGAGGCCCGGCTGCTGCCCTTCGAAACCGAGGTCACCCGGATGGCCAGCCGCTCGCGGGAGGACGAGCGGGGAACGGTCTACGGCATCGATACGCTGTACGAGCAGCTGCCGCTGCATGAGATCGTGGTGGTCAGCGTCCCGCTGGGCGAGGCCACCGAGCGGCTGGTGGATGCGAAGTTCCTCGCGGCCATGCCGGACGGGGCGCTGCTGGTCAACGTGGCCCGTGGGCCTGTCGCGGATACCGATGCGTTGGTTGCCGAGACCTCCAGCGGCCGCCTCCGCGCTGCCCTGGACGTGACCGATCCGGAACCCCTTCCCGCCGATCACCCCCTGTGGACTGCCCCCGGCGTGCTCATTACCCCGCACGTCGGCGGGGCGAGTTCGGCGATGTTTCCCCGGATGGTCCGGCTGATCAGGAAGCAGATCGGACTCCTGCTGGACGGCAGGGAACCGGTGAACGTGGTCCTGCCCTGAGTCCTTCCGCGCCCCGCTACTCATGGCGGCCGCGGGCTCCTATGCTTGGGCCATGGCCACGTTTGAAATCCGCCGCAGTGCCGTGATCCCTGCCGCCGCCCACGACATCTTCCCGCTGGTCAACAACTTCCACGAGTGGACTGCCTGGTCCCCGTGGGAGCGGGTCGACCCCGGCATGAGCAGGCGCTACTTCGGCCCTGACTCGGGCGCCGGGGCGGGGTATGAGTGGAGTGGCAACCGCAAGGCCGGCAGCGGCACCATGGAAATCGTCGAGTCGGTGCCATCCAGCACCATCGGCATCCGGCTGCAGTTCACCAGACCCTTCAAGGCGCTGAACCCCACCACGTTCACGTTTGTCCCCGCGCCCGGCGGAACGGAAGTCACGTGGAAGATGACGGGGGAGAACAAAGGCCTGGGCAAGGTATTCGCCCTGTTCATGAATATGGACAAGCTGGTGGGTTCCGATTTCGAGCGGGGCCTTGCCTCGCTGTCCGCTGCCGTGGCGGCCAAGAAGAGCTGAGCGTCCCGTGGGCCTGGTGGATGATGCCATCGCCGCCGTCCCGGAGCCGAACCGCGGCTGCCTGCAGCGCGTGGTGGAGATCGCCCGCTCGCTGGCGCCGGAGGCTACCGAGGGCATGAGCTACGCCATGCCGGCGTTGAAGGTGGACGGCAAGCCTTTCCTGGCCGTCGTC
>JABFWC010000184.1 GCA_013362385.1 Pseudarthrobacter sp. | reverse complement strand
CATCTGATCCAGCAAAACCAGTCCAGCCAGCAGGAAGCACGTAGGACCCCGCCATGACCACACCCGCACATCCGACCGAACCCCAGGCTTCCCGCCCGGCTTCCCGCCCGCTGGGGGTGGCCGCCATCGGTTACGCCTTCATGGGCAAGGCCCACTCAAACGCGTGGCGGAACGTGGCCAGCTTCTTCGACGTCCCGGCCATCGAGCGGAAAGTCCTCGTTGGCCGGGACGCCACCGCCGTGGCCGAGGCCGCAGCCAAGTACGGCTGGGCCGAATCCGCCACGGACTGGCGCACCGTCATCACCCGCGACGACATCGACATCGTGGACATCTGCGCGCCGGGCTGGATGCACGCCGAGATCGCCATCGCCGCCCTGGAGGCCGGCAAGCACGTCCTGGTCGAAAAGCCCCTGGCCAACACCCTTGCCGAGGCCGAACTCATGACCGCAGCTGCCGCCAAGGCCCGCGCCAGGGGCGTGCAGTCGATGATCGGCTTCAACTACCGCCGCGTCCCCGCCCTGGCCCTGGCGAAGGAACTCATCGGCGAAGGCCGGCTCGGCACCGTCCGGCACGTCCGCGCCGCCTACCTCCAGGACTGGCTCAGCGACGCCGAAGCCCCCATGAGCTGGCGGCTGCGCAAGGAAACCGCCGGCTCCGGCGCGCTCGGCGACATCGCCTCCCACGCCATCGACCAGGTCCTGTTCCTCCTGGGCGACCAGGTCACCGAGGTCGCCGGCCGGCTGCACACCTTCGTCAGCCAGCGTCCCGGCGGGAACGGCATCGAGGATGTAACGGTCGACGACGCGGCGTGGGCCACCCTGTCCCTCACCTCCGGGGCCATCGCCTCGGTCGAGGTCTCCCGGGTGGCCACGGGACGGAAAAACAGCCTCCAGATCGAGGTCTACGGGGACAAGGGCACCATCCTGTTCGACCTCGAAAACCTCAACGAACTCGGCTTCCTGGACGCCACCGCCCCCGTCCGGGAGCAGGGCTTCCGCCGCATCCTGGTCAACGAACCCGTTCACCCCTACCTGAACGCCTGGTGGCCGCAGGGGCACATCATCGGCTGGGAGCACACCTTCACCCACCAAATCCGCGACTTCCTGACGGCCATCAAGGACGGCACACCGCCGTCGCCCTCCTTTGAAGAGGGCCTGAACGTCCAGTACATCCTCAACGCCGTGGAGGAATCGGCAGCGGCGAAAAGCGCGCTCGTCCAGCTACCCTCCCCCACACAGTCCGCCACAACATCGGCCGGCCGCACCAACCTGCAAGGAGCCTGACCATGCCCCGCCCGTTTACCCTGTTCACCGGCCAGTGGGCCGACCTGCCCTTCGAGGAAGTCGCCAAACTGGCCTCCGGCTGGGGCTACGACGGCTTGGAAATCGCCGTCTCCGGGGACCACCTGGACGCCTGGCGCTGGGACGAACCCGGCTACGTCGACTCCAAGCTCGAAATCCTGGACAAATACAACCTCAACGTGTGGGCCATCTCCAACCACCTCAAAGGCCAGGCCGTCTGCGATGACCCCATCGACTTCCGCCACCAGGCCATCGTCGGATCCAAGGTCTGGGGCGACGGCGACCCCGAAGGCGTCCGCCAATGCGCCGCCGAGGAAATGAAACA
This sequence comes from Pseudarthrobacter sp., assembly GCA_013362385.1. Lineage (GTDB taxonomy): Bacteria > Actinomycetota > Actinomycetes > Actinomycetales > Micrococcaceae > Arthrobacter. The sequence goes on along the minus strand of JABFWC010000184.1, from coordinate 8,536 downwards.
CACCGCCCGGCTCGCCAAAGCCCTCGGCGTGGACACCGTCGTCGGGTTCACCGGCTCATCCATCTGGCAATACGTCGCCATGTTCCCGCCCGTCCCGGAAAAAGTCATCGACGCCGGCTACGAGGACTTCGCCGATCGCTGGAACCCCATCCTGGACGTCTTCGACGAAAACGGCGTGAAGTTTGCCCACGAAGTCCACCCCTCCGAAATCGCCTACGACTACTGGACCACCGTGCGCACCCTCGAAGCGATCGGCCACCGCGAAGCGTTCGGCCTGAACTGGGACCCCTCCCACATGATGTGGCAAGGCATCGACCCCGTCTCCTTCATCTGGGACTTCAAGGACCGGATCTACCACGTGGACTGCAAGGACACCAAGGTCCGCCAGACCGGAAGGAACACCGTCCTAGGCTCCCACCTGCCCTGGGGCGACCCCCGCCGCGGCTGGGACTTCGTCTCCGCAGGCCGCGGCGACGTCCCCTGGGAAGCAGCCTTCCGCGCCCTGGCCGCCATCGGCTACAACGGCCCCATCAGCATCGAATGGGAAGACGCCGGCATGGACCGCCTCCACGGCGCCCCCGAAGCCCTCGCCGCACTCAAGAAATACGACTTCCCCGCCTCCCAAACGTCCTTCGACGCCGCCTTCAGCAGCAAGGACTAGCGTTTCCGGGCGTCGCCCTCAGACCGAGTCCTGCTTCAGCACGACGTCGTAGGCCTCCACCCGGCGGTCCGTCACCGTGGTGGGCGATTCCAGGTGGACGGCGCCCGAGGGGAGGATACCCGCCCCGCCAAAGTGCTCCATGACCTGCCACTGTGCCACGACGTCCTCGCCCGCATGCTCGGCAGGAAGGCTGGTCCAGAAACTGAACCCCCCGGCGTCGAGCAATGCCTCCCGGCGGTACAGCACGCAGCCGCCCAGCCAGGCTACGCGGTAGGGCACCCACTCACCGGGCTGCAGCGGCATCCCGGCGCTGAGGTGGCAAAGGTTGGCTGCACTGTGCAGCGGCCAGCGCTCGAACCCCGGGGCGCCGGGCCGGATGCGTTCCGGCGTCACGGGCCCGTCCCAGGCCTCGAAGGCCGCGGTCTGTTCCGGCCGGCGGTCCGCCAGGAAGGACAGGCCCTGCGGCGCCATGCCCACAAAGCCGCACTGAAGCGTCGCCAGGGCCTCGCTTAGCCGCTCCAGGGCACCCGGCTCCAGCCAGACGTCGTCGTCCAGGTAGAGGCATTGCTCCGCCGTGGACTGCTCCAGCAGGAACTGCCGATGCTCGGCCAGGCCGCGGCGCGGCAGGTGCCGGTGCAGCCTGACCGGCCGGCCCTGGGCTTCGAGCACCCGGACCATGGCGGCCGCCGCCGGATGTTCCCAGGCCGGCTGCCCGGCTGACTGGTCGCTGATGACGACGGCGAACGCCGGCTCGTCCTGCCCCGCGAGGCCCGCCAGGGTGACGGCGAGCTCGGCCGGCCGGTTGCAGGTGGGCACCAGGACGTCCACCGCGACGGTGCCGCCCCCGTCCTGCTGCCGTGCCCATTGTTCCGAAGATCTCCTGCCCACAGCCCACCTTCCTGGCGTCGGCCGGCTCGCGGCAGCGCGCACGTGAACAGGTGCCGCTGCCGGTGCCGGCGAATAGGTTTCGTCCTGTCTGTACCCACCCAGCGGTGATGTATGCGGCCATGAAGGTGTGCCCACTGCGCTGCCGACGGCACGGCAAAGGCCCCCGCTCCCGGTGCCGGTGCGGCTGCGGGGCGGAGGCCTTGGGGTTGCTGGGAGGTTATCCGGCGTCGAAGCTTTCGTCTTCGTCGTTGGGCGATTTCTCCTGCGGGAGTTCGTTCCCGCTTCCGTCCGGAACGCCGGCGGCCTCCTGCCCGGATTCAGAGGATACCGGCGCCGATCCCTTGGAGTCGTCGTTCGCTTCGTCGATCTCGGCTGCGCTCGAGGGGACGTCCATGTCGTGGGGCACGTGTTCCTGCCCGACCCCGGCCTGGGGCTCGTTCGTTTCGGCGCCGCCCGACGACGTTCCGCCCGATGTGGCTCCGCCGCCCTGCGTTCCTGCCGCCTCCTGCTCGGCGGTGGGAGTGCCGTAGCCGCCCGGGGCCGTCTCGGGCGCCTGCTGGTTTTCCTGCGTCATGCTTCCTCCTGTTGTGCGTTGCCGGTGTTGCTGGTCTGGTGGTCCCGGTTAGAGCCCCTTGCCGCCGGTGACGGGAAGGACCGCGCCGGAGATGTACGAGCCGTCTTCGGAGGCGAGCAGCACGTAGGCTGCCGCGAGCTCCGCGGGCTGGCCGGCACGCTCCAACGGGGTGTCCTGGCCGAACTTGGGCAACTTGTCCGGCCACTCGGTGGCCGGGATCAGCGGCGTCCAGATAGGCCCGGGAGCCACGGCGTTGACGCGGATTCCCTTGGGGCCGAGTTCCTGGGCCAGGGCTTTGGTGAAGGCCACCTGCGCCGCTTTGGTCATGGCGTAGTCGATCAGCCCCGGAGAGGGGTTGAACGCCTGGATCGAGGCCGTGGTGATGATGGAAGCCCCGGCCTTGAGGTGCGGTACCGCCGCCCGGGCGCTCCACAGCAAGGAATAGAGGTTGGTCCGGAACACCCGGTCGAACTCCTCCGTGGGGAGGGTCTCCAGGCTTTCGCGGTTTTTCTGGTACGCCGCGTTCAGTACCAGCACGTCGAGGCGGCCGAACTCCGAGACCGTCTGCTCCACGATGCCGGTGCTGAAGTCCTCTTGGCGGCCGTCCCCCGGCAGCAGCAGGGCGCGCCGGCCCGTCTTCCGGATCCATTCGGCGGTGTCCCGGGCGTCGTCTTCCTCCTCCGGAAGGTAGGAAATCGCGACGTCGGCCCCTTCCCTGGCAAAGGCGATGGCCGTTGCCTTGCCGATGCCCGAGTCTCCGCCGGTGATCAGGGCAGCCTTGCCGTCCAGCTTGCCGTGCCCTTCATAGCTGAGTTCGCCGTGGTCGGGCCTGGGGTCCATTGGCGCGGTCAGGCCGGGCTGCTTTTGTTCCTGCTCCGGGAACGGACCCGCATGGTACCCGCCCCTCGGGTCCTTGGGCTGGTCTGTCTGCTTGTCCCTGTCGCTCATAGTCCGCCTGCCTGTGTCGGTTGACCAGTGTTCGATTCACCTGTGCCGGATGGCCCGTGTCGGTGGAAGCAGCGCCCGTGCGCCGACCCTTCGAAGCTATCCCGGCCGCAGGACTAAGTCCACTAACACCACCAATGATCAGTAAACTTATCAAATGTTGCCGGACGCGCAACGGACAGCCTTGTTTCTGGGTACGGGGGGAGTAGAAAGAAGACGGAGGCCGTAAGCACCAGGAAGGAGGGCCATGTCGGACGTGGAGGACTACACGGGCAGGACGGGACGCAATGAGACCCGCGAGGAACAAATGGACCGCAACTGGGCGGAGCTCCTGCAGGAACTGCGTGTCCTGCAGACCGGGGTGCAGATCCTGGCCGGTTTCCTGCTGACGCTTCCTTTCCAGCAGCGGTTTGAAAAGCTGGACGGTTTCCAGGTCAACCTGTACCTCACCAATGTGGGGATCGCCGCCTTGACCACGGCGTTCATCCTCCTGCCCGTCAGCGTGCACCGCCGGCTGTTCCGGAAGCGCCTCAAGGAAACGCTGGTTTCCAGCGCGGATTCGATCACCAAGATCGCGCTGGGGGGAATCGCGCTGCTGAGCGCCGGGACCGCCGCCTTGGTGTTCGACGTGGCCGCCGGCCGCGAAGGGGGATTGACCGCGGGCGGCGCGCTGCTGGGCGTCATGGTGGTGCTGCTGGTGTTCGTGCCGTTGCACCTGAACAAGCGGGCCAACGACAAGAACCACTCATCGCCGTTGCCGGACAAGGAGTAGATCATGCGTAAATGGGCTAAGGAACACGGGCTGCTGCTGGCGAACCTGGGGCTGTTCCTGGTGTTCTTCGTCGGCATGGTCCTCTCCGGGGCCGCGTCCTACAGCGAGGACCAGCAGGCCCACGGGGAGCCGGCAGTCTCGGTGTTCGAGTTCCTCACCACCGGCGCCTTCGTGGAGGCAACATTCGAAAACTGGGAGTCCGAGTTCCTGCAGATGGCCATGTACGTGGTCCTGACGGTGTTCCTGTTCCAGAAGGGGTCGTCCGAATCCAAGCCCATGGGCCGGAAGGCGCCCCAGGACGAGGATCCCCGCGACGCCAGGATCAGCCCTGCATCACCATGGCCGGCGCGGCGCGGCGGTGCCGCTCTCAAGCTCTACGAGCACTCCTTGTCGATCATGTTCTTCGTGCTGTTCCTGGCCTCGTTCCTCTTGCACGCCGCGGGCGGCGTGGACGAATACAACCAGGACCAGCAAAGCCACGGCGAGTCCACCATCAGCTTCCTGCAGTATCTGGGCACGAGCCGTTTCTGGTTCGAGTCCTTCCAGAACTGGCAAAGCGAATTCCTGGCCGTCGCCGTCCTGGTGGGCGCCTCGGTCTACCTCCGGGAAAAGGGGTCCCCGGAATCGAAGCCTGTCGCAGAACCCCACTACGAGACCGGGGCCTGAGGCCCGGTTGACCATGAGGAGAAACTGTATGCGAACCCTTGCCCGAACCGTCCTTCTGGCATTGCTGCTCCTGGCTGCACCCGCCCTGCCCGCCGTCGCCGCGGGCCCCGCGCCAGCGGCAGGCTCCGCGGCTCTCCAGGCCGTTCCGGCGCAGGCCGTTCTGGCAACCTCCCCCACGCCGTCTCCGGGCGACACCGCATCCACCGGCCCCGCCAATCCGGGCACGGGCGAATCGGCACAGAACGAATCGACGCGCCTTAACTACGCGCCGTGGGTCATCGCTGGCATCGCAGTCCTGGTGGTGATCGCGATCCTGATCTTCCGCCGCCGCCGCAACACCACCATCGTCGGCTAGGCGCCTTCGAGCACCTGGCTGGTCGCCCGCGCCAGGTACGTTCCCGCATTCGCGACAGCGTCCTCCGGGCTGGCCGCGACGTCCAGCAGTTGCGCGGCGGCCACCACGCCGTGCGCGGCCAGGTCATCGAGGGTCACGAGGATCCGGCCGGCCACCACGATGACCGGGATGCCGAGTTCCCTGGCAGCATCTGCGAGCGCGATGGGCGCCTTGCCGGTGAGCGACTGGGAATCCATGGAACCTTCTCCTGTGATCACCAGGTCCGCTCCGGCGAGCTGGCCGGCCAGGCCGGTCAGGCCGGCCACCAGCGCAAAGCCGCCTTCCAGGGTGGCGTTGGTGAAGGCGAGGAACGACGCCGGGAAGCCGCCGGCGGCGCCTGCCCCCGGGACGTTCACGTCCCGGCCGGTCGTTTCCCGCAGGATGGATGACCAGTTGCGCAGGCCGGCGTCGAGCAGTTCCTCGCCCTCCTGATCCGCGCCCTTCTGCGGCGCGAAGACGTGGGCGGCGCCGGATGGCCCGTAGAGCGGGTTGCGGACATCGACGGCGATCCGGAAAGTCGTTGCGGCCAGGCGCGGGTCCAATTCGCTGGTGTCCAGCGAAACGATGTCCGCCAGCACTCCGCCGCCGAGCGGCACCACGTTTCCGGTGGAATCGAGGGGCTTCAGGCCGAGGGCGCGCAGGGCGCCGCTGCCGCCGTCCGTCATGGCCGAGCCGCCAAGCCCCAGCACGATTTCGGTGGCTCCGGCATCAAGGGCCGCGGCGATCAGCTGCCCGCAGCCATAGGAGTGGGCCCGCAGCGCATTGGCGGGAGTGGGTTCCATGTCCGCCAGGCCGGAGGCCTGCGCGGTTTCAATGACCGCGGTGACTTTGCCGTCGTCGGCCTTGTGGACTGCCCAGGCGGCACCTGTGGGCGCCAGGATCGGACCCACCACCGCGTTCAGCCGTTCCTCGTAGCCGGCCGCCACCGCCGCCTCCAGCGTGCCCTCACCGCCGTCGGCAATGGGGAACTGGGTGGTGACGGCATCGGGGTACACGCGCAGCGCGCCTTCCGCCATTGCCGCGGCGGCCTCGGCCGCGGTGAGGGAGCCCTTGAACTTGTCCGGAGCGATAAGAATGCGCATGGGCTCCATCATGCCAGTCCGCGGCAGGAAAGCGTTTGCCTGCTCCGCCATGCGGACGGACCGCTACCGCCCTTCCAACCCGTGACCCGGGCTAGGCCTCACGCCAGCCGTTGCTGGTGATGTGGGATCCCGCCTGCGGTCCCATCTGCAGCATTCCGCCGTCAACCACCCACGCCGCTCCATTCACGTAACTGGACTGGGCGGAGGCGAGGAAGGCGATGACGTTGGCGATTTCCCAGGCGTTCCCGGGGCGGCCCAGCGGCACACCGGGCCGCTCCGTCGTCGTCGGATCCTGGTCCTCCTGCCCGGTCATCGGGGTGGCAATCTCGCCGGGCGCCACGGTGTTGGCGGTGATGCCGTCGGCGCCCAGTTCCAGAGCCAGGGTCTTCATCAGCCCGCCCAGTCCGTGCTTGGAGGCGTCATAGGCGGATGACCCCACCCGGGGCTGGAACTCGTGCACGCTGGACACCGCTATGAGCCTGCCGCCCTTGCCCGCCTTCACCATGCGCCGGGCCGCAGCCTGCAGGCACACGAAGGCTCCGTTGAGGTTGGTGTCCAGGGTACGCATCCAACCGTCGAGGTCCAGGTCCAGGAACTTGGTGCCCTCACCCGTGCCGGCGTTGTTGACGAAGACGTCCACGCCGCCCAGTTCGTCCGCAAGCCCGTCGATCACCCCGGCCGCTGCCCTCAGCTCGGCGGTGTCCAATTGCCGGACCACCGCCTTGCGGCCCAGGCTGCGGATCTCTTCCGCCGTCGCTTCGGCCCCTGCCTTGTCGGAATGCCAGGTGACGCCCACGTCCATCCCCGCCCGGGCAAGGGCGACGGCGGTGGCTTTCCCGATCCCCGAATCCGAGCCGGTGACAATGGCGGTGGTGGGCGCGAACTTACTGGTGTCTGGCATGGTGTGGCCTTTCAGTCGGTCAAGCTGGTCGGCGGAGTTCCGGCTCATACGGCCCCTCACCCGACCGGCCGCCCGCTTCCCGCGCGGCAGGGGCATCCGGCACGGCGGCGACGGGAGGTGCATCCGGAACTGCCATCAGCGGCACTGCGAAGGTCACCACGGGACGGCCGGGGTCGTCCGACGCCCGGATGGTGAGGCTCCTGGTGCCCGGGGGCACCGACGGGGTGAACACCTGCAGGTTCCGCGAATCCACAACCGCTGACTCCTGCAGCGAATACTGGGTGCCAAAGTGGTCCTCAAGCGTCAGGCGGGGCGCGGGTCCGCCCTCGGACGCCAAGTGGACGTTGACCACCAGCCCCGAAGCCCAGACCTCCACCGAGAGGATGGTGAACTCGCTGGCGGGAGTGACATGCCGGCCGTAGGTGGGCGGCAGCAGCATCCGGCGAAGTGCGCCGGATGGGATGAGGTTGCTCATGGTAGTTCCTGTAGGTGTTCAGCCAACGGTCGGCTGAAGGACGGCGGGGGTGGCCCGGCGTCCCTGCACGAAGGTTGGGGGTGGTGCGGCTCAGGCGTCTTCGCGGTTGGGGTTCTCCAACCGGAAGAAGTTTGACTGGGTGCCGTCGCTGCGTTGTTCCTGGTAGATGAAATTCAGTTTCCGGGAGTCGAAGGTGTCAAACCATTCCTCCCAGCTGATGTGGCGGAGCTTGTCGTCGTTGCCGCCAAAGTCGATGCGCAGCACCCCCAGGTGGTCGCCATGCTCGGTGCCCTCCACGGTGGCCGGGACGCCCTTGCGCTCCTCGGCCCATTGCCGGATGACCTCGTGGTGGGTTGTGGCCAGGCTGCGGCCCTCCCGCTCCGGTTCATCCTCGGTGGAGGTGACCTCCTGTGAGTACTTCAATGATTTTGAGGACTCCGGCCCCTGGCGGATCTTTCCGCCCTCGGGGCCAGACCCCAGGCCCTCGCCATCGCCACGCTTTTCGTTTTCGCCGGTGTTGTTACCCTTGTCCTGCGTCACGGCACCGTCCTTTCCCTGCTACTTAGTAAGTCTACTTACCATGTAGCCTCCGGGTCCGGGCCCCTGTCAAGGGGCGCAGGGGTCCAGCGGCGGGAGTGTGCGGGGAACCATGTGGTTCTGCAGGTACCGGCCACGGTGTCCCCGCCTCCCCACGCCACGGCGGGCACCGCTAGGTCCGCGGCCGGACCACCGCGTAGTAGCCGGGCACCCGGTCCTGGCCCGGGACGCCGGTCACCGGGTTGGTCCGGATGACAACATCGCCGTCTTCAAGCAGCTCCCAGGCCGACGGCGGGAACACCTTCCGGCGTTCGTCGGGACCGAAGTGGCCGGGCATTGGCAGCCCGCGGATGGCCAGCTCCAGGGGCGCCGGGATGCCGCGGGCGGTCGCCCCAAGGTGGGAAACGTATTCCAGCGGGTTGCCCTGGAAGTTGGTTTCCGCCATGAAGACCGCTCCCCGCGACCCTGCGAGGGCCTGCAAGTTCCTGACGAGTGCCAGCTGGTCCGCGGTCTCCAGCACATGGAGCACGCCCCGGATGAAAACGTTGGCACCGCCGTCGTCCGCCATGCCGGCCGCCAGCGCGGCACCCGTCCCCGGCGCCGTCATGTCGCGGGCCTCGAACCTGACATTGCTGATAGAT
>JABFWC010000067.1 GCA_013362385.1 Pseudarthrobacter sp. | reverse complement strand
ACGGCAGGTTCGTCCTGGCCCGGCTGGTCGTCCTGGCCACTCCGCTGCTGGAACTGCACCGCCGCCTCCACCAGCGCATTTCCGGTGCGCTGCCCCTCACCCTTCCCGGCGCCTGGACGCCGCACGTGACCCTTGCCCGCCGCATTGCCCGGGAACAGCTAGGCAGCGCTATGGACCTGCTGGACCTGCGCTTCGAAGGGCACTGCACCGGCGCCCGGCTGTGGGACGGCGCCACCAGGGCAGTCACGCCGCTCGCCGGACCTTCCCCGGCAGCCCCGCACGCGCGCGTCCCGGCGGAGGCCAAAATGCCCGCACCAACACCCGCCGTCGGACGTATTCCCAAGGGGCTTGCGGGCACCCCCTAACGGGGCACTTTGGGGCTTGCCCGTGCGGAACTTGGGGTTCTTGCCCCTATCATTGAGCTTGCGGGAATCAGAGCACTTTTTGATCCTGCCGGCCCACTGCGCGAGCCGGCATTTCTGCGGGCGGCGGTCCGCACCTTTGAAGGGATACACCTATGGCGCGGAGCCCCGAAGAATCGCTGAGGGCCACTCTGGGCCGGGTGGCACCCGGAACACCCCTCCGGGACGGCCTGGAGCGGATCCTCCGCGGCCGCACCGGCGCGCTGATCGTCCTGGGATCCGACCGCACCATCGATTCAATCTGCTCGGGCGGGTTCGATATCGGAATCGAGTTCTCGCCCACCCGCCTGCGCGAGCTGGCCAAGATGGACGGCGCCATCATTTGCGACAAGGACGCCGGGAACATCCTGCGCGCAGCCGTCCAGCTGGTTCCCGATTCGAGCATCGAAACCCAGGAATCCGGAACCCGGCACCGCACCGCAGAACGCGTGGCCAAGCAGACCGGCGTCCCGGTCATCTCGGTGAGCCAGTCCATGCAGATCATCGCGCTGTATGTGAACGGGCTGCGGCATGTCCTGGAGGGCTCGGAAAATGTCCTGGCCCGCGCAAACCAGGCACTGGCCACCCTCGAGCGCTACCGCGCCCGCCTGGACCAGGTCACCAGCTCCCTCTCCGCGCTGGAAATCGAGGCGATGGTGACCGTCCGGGACGTGGCCGTCACGCTGCAACGGCAGGAGATGGTCCGCCGCATTTCGGAAGAGATTTCCCAGTACGTGCTGGAACTGGGCGAGGACGGCCGGCTCCTGTCGCTCCAGCTCGATGAACTAACGGTAGGCAGGGGGCCGGGCAGCGATGTCATCATCCGCGACTATGCCAGCCCCAACACCCCGGCCGAGGACATCGACAAGGCCGTCAGCGAACTGGTGAACCTGGGACCCACCGAGCTCATCGACCTTGGCAAGATTTCCCAGATCGTAGGCTTTGCCGGCGGCGAGGCGAACCTGGACGCCGTGGTGCAGCCGCGCGGCTACCGCCTCCTTTCCGGCCTGAAGGCAGTCCCGAAAGCGGTCGCGGACCGCTTGGTGGACCACTTTGGCGGCCTGCAGTTCCTCATGGCGGCCACGATTGACGACCTCATGACAGTCGACGGCATCGGTGACCAGCGCGCCCGGACAGTCCGTGAGGGCCTAAGCCGGATGGCCGAAGCCAGCCTCCTGGACCGGTTCCTTTAAGAACCGAGCCCTCAGTTCAGCTGGAAGACTGCCTTCGGGCTGGCCCGTGAGCCCAGTTTGGCCGTGAAGATGTAGTACGCACCGTTGCCGCCCGGCGCCGCGGAAACCGCTTTGCAGCCCTCCGCGCTGCGGGTCCGGCCCCAGGGGAAGTTCGCCGTCTCGCTGGCACCTGGGGCGATCACCTTCACCAGGTCCTCGCTGGACGCCTGGCAGTCCTTGGACGAGAAGATCCGGTCGGAGCCGCTGGTCACCAGGAACTCCATCTGCGATGTTCCAATATTGACTTCGCAGGGGACGCTGCCGCCGTTGGTCACCTTCAGGCTCAGCACGGGGTTCTCCCCGGGACCGTAGGCCTGCTTGTCCGTTACGGCCGTGACGGTTACCAGGTTCTGGTTGCAGGCGGGTGTGGCCGAGGGGGCGGGCGTGGGCGTGGCGGTCGGGGGCGCGGAAGCGGACACCGTCGGGGTGGCTGCGGCGGACGTGGCAGCAGGAGCGGGGTCGGCAGTAGCGGTCCTGGTGGAGGATGCCTGTTCGGAACCGGCCTTGAAGGCCCCGGCCAGGGCGAAGCCGCCCAACACCAGCGCGACCACCAGCAGCAGCGCCGCGCCAACAACCAGCCGGCGCCGCCGGTATACGGCCGCGCTCGGCTTCCGGACGCTGCTGGAACCCGATGCCTTGCGTGTAGATGAATCGCCCTGCCTGCCCATCCTCCTAGGCTAGGGAACGCCTCCCGTTCTTCCCTGCCACCACGCCGCCGCGCAGCCAACGCGTGCGTCACAACCGCTTTTCGGCCTGCCGTAAGGCATCCATTACAGTGTTGGGATCGACACTCAAACCTCCCCCAGGACCGCAACCGCGGCCGCCCCGCTGACCCCGGACGCCCTGCAGCTGCTCCACGCCCGCATCAATGCCTGGTTCGCCGAAACGGCCCGCGACCTGCCGTGGCGCGAGCCGTCCTGCTCCCCCTGGGGGGTGCTTGTCAGCGAAATCATGCTGCAGCAAACCCCGGTTGTCCGGGTCCTGCCGGTGTGGCACGAGTGGCTCAAGCGCTGGCCCACCCCCGCTGGCCTCGCCGGGGAACCTGCCGGTGAGGCGGTGCGTTCGTGGGGCCGGCTGGGGTACCCCCGGCGTGCCCTTCGGCTGCATGCCGCGGCCTTGGCAATCGTGCAGGACCACGGAGGGAAGGTCCCGGACACCTACGCTGAGCTGCTGGCCCTTCCGGGAGTGGGGAGCTATACGGCTGCGGCGGTTGCCGCCTTCGCCTATGGGCGCCGGGAGACCGTGGTGGATACCAACATCCGCAGGGTGCACGCCCGGCTGGTTTCCGGCACAGCCCTTCCCGCCGCGGCGCTGACCGCGGCGGAAATGCGCCTTGCCGCCTCCCTACTTCCGGATGACGACGCCATATCCGTCCGGTGGAACGCCGCCGTCATGGAACTCGGGGCGCTGGTGTGCACGGCCCGGGCGCCCAGGTGCGGTGACTGTCCGGTGCGGGACTCCTGTGCCTGGCTGGCAGCCGGCGAGCCGCCGCCGTCGTACGTTCCCAAGGGCCAGGCCTGGCACGGCACGGACCGCCAGGTGCGCGGGGCCGTGATGGCGGTGCTGCGGCTGGCCGAGTCACCCCTGCCGGCGGAGATGTTCGAGCGCGCGCCCGCTGACCTCGGCTTCGCCCCCGCGGGGATCGGCGTGCCGCTTGCGGCCCTGCACAGGCTCAGTTCCCCGCCCGAGCAGCTTGAACGTGCGCTGGCGGGGCTGCTGGCGGACGGGCTGGCGGAAATGCAGGAGGGCGGCTACCGGCTTCCTGCCTGAGGCCGGATGCCGATACCGGTAATGGCTTACTTCTCGGCTTCATGGGCAAGTCCGAGGTCTCCCTCGCCGAACAGCAGGTACCGGGGTCCCTGCCGCCGCAGGGCAAGTAACAATGCCGGCGTCATTCGCGCACTTCCCCTGCCGGCCGGCTGTCCCGGCCGTACGCTGTGAATATGCGCAGGCAGGGGCTGCTTTTGGCATGGATCGCGACGACGGCGCTCACCTCCGGCTGCGGTCCCGGCGCAACTGCTTGCCCGGCCATCGCCCAGGCCACCGCGGTATCGGTCACCATAACTGCAGGCTACGCGGCGCAGGTGGGCACTCTGCATCTGAAGGCGTGCCAGGACGGGAACTGCAAGGAAGGTGACTTGGAACTGCGGGCCGGCACGGCGCCCGCGGACCAGGGCTGCAACCCGGAGGGCGCCTGCTCTGCCACTGCTTCTCCGGACGGCACGCGGGTTGGAACGCTGATGCTGGACACGCTGACGGAATCAGCCATGACGGTCACGGCGACGGGCACCGGGGCTGATGGATCGGCGTTGCCCGTGCGTACCCTGCGGTTCCAGCCCCGGGCCGTCCATCCATTCGGTGAGCAGTGCGGGAAGTTCCTCACCGCCGCAGTCACCCTGGACAGCGCCGGGCTGCGGGAAAGCGCCTGACGCTAGAACAGCGCCGGCTGGTTGAACAGGTCGCCGGCGCCGGCTGAGCCTGGCCCGCCGGCGGATGCATCAGGGCGCCATTCGAAGCCAAGGTCGGCCAGCAGTTCCTCCACGGACGTTTGCCCCTCCAGTACTTCGATCTCCTGGGGGTTGTCTTCGGGGCGGGGCCGTTCCATGGCATCGAGCTTATTAGCAGAAGCCCGCCGAGGTGCCCCGAACACACCGCCGGCTCCGAATCGGTCCTCCATCCCGCGCCGGCGGGACGGAGTCAGGGCTCGCCGAACCCCGCCTGGACCAGGCCGCCCACGTAGTTGACGGCCCGTTCCGCGTCCACGCCCCACGCTTCGACGTGCAGCACCGACCCCTTGCCGGCCGCCAGGGTCATCAGGGCCGTCATGGAGGTGCCGTCGACGCCGTTGACGGCCACTTCGGCGTCAAGCGAGGCCAGGCCGCCGGCGATCTTCGCGGCGGGCCGGGCGTGCATCCCGGCCTGGTTAACCAGCTCGAAGTCCCCCGTGTAGTCGGGCCCCGCTCCGGTAACGCCCTCCGCCACTGCGTCGGACGCGGAGGGCAACGGGCGGCGGCCAGGACCGCGAACGGCTTCCGCCGCGCGCCTGACGCCCCGGACGTCCGCGCCTCCCTGGGCCGCGACAGCTGCCGCTACCAGCCCTTCCACCAGCGGCGCATCCGCCAGGACCACGTCCGGCGGGTCGCCGGCGAATTCGAGCGCCGATTCGGCGGTCATGACGGCCGACCCGAGGTCGGCGATGACCACTGCGCCGTCTTCGCCGGCCTTCCCAAGGGCGGCGAGGACCTTCTCCAGGCTGGTGCCGATCCTGCCGTCGTCGGTGCCCCCGGCGGGCAGGATGAGGACGTCCGGCGCCATTTGGGCGGCAAGTTCCGTGGCGCCGTCGGCAATTTTTTCACTGTGGGAGACCACCACGATGGTTACGGTCACGCAGCTGCCCCGACGGCGGCGCGCAGGATCAGCGCAGTGGAAACCGCGCCGGGGTCCCGGTGGCCGGCACTGCGTTCGCCCAGGTAGCTGGCCCGGCCCTTGCGCGCCACCAGCGGATCGGTGGCCACCGCCCCGGCCTCGGCTGCTTCCGCCGCGGCAACAAGGACGTCGAGGACGTCCGGGCTTCCGCCGTCGGCCACCACACGGGCAGCGTCAACGGCTGGAGTCCACGCATCCACCATCGTCTTGTCTCCAGGCTCAGCCTTGCCGCGCGCCACAATGCCGTCACGGGCGGCCGCCAGGGCACCGGCCCACGCAGCCGGTTCAACCTCGATGGCATCCCCCACCGCCGTGGCGGCACGAAGGAAAGCCGTCCCGTAGAGGGGACCGGCCGCGCCGCCGACCTTCGACATGAGGGTCATCGCCGTCATCTTCAGGGCGGCGCCGGGCGTTTCCGGCATGTCCTCGTCAAGTTTGGCCAGTACGGCCTGGAACCCCCGGTCCATGTTCTCGCCGTGGTCTGAATCACCGATTGCGCGGTCCAGCTCGATGAGCTCAAGGCGGTGTTCAGCCATGGCCTGTGCGCACAGCGTAAGCCACTTCACCGTCCAGTTCACGTCCAGCACCATGGTCACACGCCCCAGCGGAGTGCGGCCGTGTGCACGGGCGCGTCCCAAAGCGCGGTGAGTTCGTCGTCGAGCCGAAGCACGGAGATGGAGCAGCCCTGCATTTCCAGCGACGTGATGTAGTTGCCCACCAGGGAGCGTTCCACGGTGGCCCCGGCGTCCGCGACTATCTGCGCGGCCCGGCGGTAGACGATGTACAGCTCGCTGAGCGGGGTACCGCCCATGCCGTTGACGAAGAGCAGCACCTTGTCCCCGGAACTGACCTTCAGGTCGGCCAGGACGGGCCCCAGGAGCCGGTCCGTGATGGCGTCGGCGCTTTCCATGGGAATGCGGTGCCTGCCGGGTTCCCCGTGGATCCCGATGCCGATCTCGATCTCATCCTCGGCGAGGTCGAAACCGGGCGTGCCGGCATGGGGCACGGTGCATGCTGCGAGGGCGACGCCCATGGTCCGGACGTTCGCATTGACCCGTTCAGCGATGGCCGCCACGGCCTCGAGGTCATCCCCGCGCTGGGCGGCCGCACCCGCGATCTTCTCCACGAGCACGGTGCCGCCCACTCCCCGCCGGCCTGCCGTGTACAGCGAGTCTTCCACCGCCACGTCGTCGTTGACCAGGACGGTGCGGACGCTGACGCCTTCCGCTTCCGCCAGCTCGGCCGCGGTCTCGAAGTTCAGCACGTCGCCGGTGTAGTTCTTGACGATATGCACGACGCCGGCACCCGAGTCCACCGCAAGGGTCGCCGGGAGGATCTGGTCAGGCGTGGGCGATGTGAACACTGCCCCCGGCACCGCGGCATCGAGCATTCCCAGGCCCACGTAACCTGCGTGGAGCGGCTCGTGGCCGCTACCGCCGCCGGAAACGAGGCCCACTTTCCCGGCCACCGGCACATCCTGTCGCGAGATGAAGAGGGGGTCCGTGCTGACACTGACCAGCCCGGCGTGCGCCAGGCCGAAGCCTTGGACGGTTTCGTCCACGACCGACCGGGGATCATTGATGAGTTTCTTCACGGCGGTGCTCCTGGCTGTGCTCCTGAAGGATGTGTCTTCGACCCTACTATCAGCGCTGCCGGCGGGGTAGGCGCACCCTCACCATGGCCAAGGCGTCCGAGGCCCGCAGGCGCAGGAAAGGGACAGCCCCCAATGACTGTCCCTTTCCTGAGGCCCCCCACACCTGGCCGGCCTACAGTTTATCCATCAAATCGAATAATGCAAACGCGGCTCTGGAGGCTCAAACGAAGCGGCAGTTCTTAGAGCGCGCGGATCATCCGGGTATTGCCGAGGGTGTTGGGCTTGACCCGGGCCAGGTCCAGGAATTCGGCGACGCCCTCGTCGTGGGAGCGGAGGAGATCCGAATACACCTCGGGATCGACGGCGGACTGGTCCGCCATCACGTCGAAGCCGTGGCGCTTGAAGAAGTCGACCTCGAACGTCAGGCAGAACACGCGCCGCACCCCGAGTTCGCGGGCCTGCTCGAGCAGGCTTTCCACCAGGATGTGGCCGACCCCCTTGCCACGCCACTGCCGGGACGCGGCAAGGGTGCGGATTTCGGCCAGGTCTTCCCACATGACATGGAGGGCGCCGCAGCCGATTACATCGCCGTCGCTGGATTCGGCGATGAGGAATTCCTGGAGGCTCTCGTAGTAGGCCACCGTCTCCTTCGCCATCAGGATCCGTTCCTCGGCCAGCGGCGCCACCAGTTTCTTGATGAGCGGGACGTCGCCGGTGCGGGCAGGCCGGATACGGAAGGAGGCAGTCACAAGCCCCATCCTACGGCGTGGCTACCGCCCCGGTTGTTTGGCGTCTGACGCTAAAGCTTCGCTACTTCGCGGTCTTGGCGGGATAGTCGTCGCCGCAGAGCATCTGGCAATTGTCCACGGTAGTTTTACCGTTCTTCGACCAGGGCAGCTTGTGGTCCGCGTGCATCTCGGCAATTTCGAAGTAGTCTCCACACGTCGGGCAGATGCCCTCCTGGCGCTCGTATGCGATGCGCCGGGTGGCTTGGTCGAAGGTGCGCAGGTTGAGGTGTCGCTCGTCGCCATCCAGCACGTAGTGGTAGATTCCGCTCTTCTTCCTGATCTCGTCGTCCTGCATGAGGACGGCGATACGGCCCTCCAAGCCGGCGGCGTCCCAAGATTGTTTCCCGAAGTCGTTGTAGTACTCGCCCCAGGGCAACCCCTTCATCTCGCTGCGGTATGCGGGAAAGGTGTCCTTGGTCCACTTGATGACATTTTGGAAGTAGTTCCAGAGCTCGTCGGCGTTCGGGTCATGCTGGTGTTTCGCCATGTATGCGTTGACCTTGTCGCCGCCGTTGATCCACTTGAGCGCGGTTTCGAGGTAGTCCTGGCGGTTGACTTCGCCCTGCAGATACGCAGAGCCGAGACCGTAGGCAGCCCCGTTGGCCTTGGAGAAGATCTTCTTCGCAGCAGAGACCCAAGGGCCGGAGTAGAAGGCGTTTCGCAGTTCCTGGCTAGTAGGTTCTTCGCCCTCGATGTTGATTGGGTGTGTGGCTGCGGGGTCGTTGGAGGGTTTGGGCATCAGGCGGTGGGTGGCCTCGGTAAGCAGGCCGCTGACCTCGGCGATCCGGGCTGCATCCAGCCCGGTCTTACGCATCACGGTTTCAAGTTCCTGCAGGGCCTGGTGCAGTGTCGGCAATTCGGCATGTTGGATCACCGCGGGAAGGGCACCATCGATGGCCTCCGCGAAGTCCTTCCGGTCGTTGGCGTGGAGTCTGGGCGCGAGGCGGGCGAAGGAGCGGATCAGCTCCGCACAGGTCTGCACCTGGCTGGATTCCGCGGTGCCGACGACCAGGTTGCCGAGTGCGGCCAGGCCCAAGGCAACGGCGCCGTCGGGATATACCACCGGCAGTTCCGGCGGCTCTTGGTCGAGGCCCGCCCTGTCCCGCTCGCCGCCGATCAGCCACCGTCCGAGCAGGTCGCTGAGGGCGCGCACGGCGGCGACGGCGGTGTTGGGGCTTTGGCCGGCGCTGCTGCCGGTGACCCAGGCGATGTTTGCCAATTGGTCGATGGCGTAGCCGGATTCGGCGTCGACATTGCGGATGTCGTCGACGCGGAAGGCGGCGAGGATGTCCTCGTCCCAGGAGGAATCGCCAGGGTCCACCCCGACGAGGCGGGCCACAACGTCGTCGAAGATCAGGTATTCCCCCAGCCGCCCGTCAACCAGGATCTCCGTCGCGGGGCCGGCCGCGCTGGCCGCCCGGGCGAGCCGGCCGACGTCGATGGTGGCAATATAGCCGCTGTCCAGCACCCGTACCAGCCGCTCCCGGGCATCCTCCGGCGTGGTCCGCTGCCTCCGTGTCCGGCCCAGGAGGACCAGTTCGCTTTGGCGGGCCCGCAGTGCAAGTTCGTGGATGGAGCGGATCACGGACTGGGGACGCATCTGGTCGATCGTGCCGTGGATCAGCAGCAGCAGGACAACCAGCGCCGCGATCGCCAGGAGCAGGGTGAGGGCTCCTCCGTAGACCGGGGCAGGTTCCGGGCGGGCCAGGCCCAGGACAATGAATGTGAACGCGGTGGCGCCGACGAAGAATCCGAAATACACCTGGTTGGCCCGGCGGCGCAGGAAATGGTCGAGCACCACGGTGGTCAGGGAGTTGGCGCTCTGCTGCACGGCCAGCAGCAACACCGAAAACGTGATCGAGGTGACGGTCAGCAGGCTAGTGGCCACGGCGGACACGAAAAAAACGGCACCCTCGCCCGGCACGATCGCCGCTGCCAGATAGTGCAACGGCACCGGATCGCCTGCCGCGTCCAGGATGGACACGCCGGTAGCGGCTATGCAAAAGGCCAGCGTGATGAGCAGCGGCAGCCTGAGGAACTCGGCGATGGCACGCCTCAGCCGGCCCGGCTCGTGCATCCCGCCCCAGCTGCGCAGCGGATCCCGCAGGGCCGTGTTCCGGCGCCTGTCGTTGTCGCTACCAACCATGGCTGTTCCTTCCCTATGCCAGTAGCACTTGGCTTCGCCCCTGACCCTTTGCTGCCCCTACCCCCTCTCCCATGCCTCCATCATCTATTCTCGTCCTTTGCTGACGATCCGAGCGGGTGCTGATGGTCCGAGCGGGCGAGGATCCCGGGTTCAGGAATTTACGACCGGCCCTCCCCGACAAGGGCGGCTTCAGACCGCATAACCGTTGCCGGGTCGCGCCGGTTATGCGGGCTGTGGCCGGTCATGCCAATTCCGCAAAACGAAAGCCCCGCCGGCTCTGGGAGCGGGCGGGGCTATCGGGGTTCTGCTGGAATCGTGGAGCTTAGACGCTCGGGGCGATCTCCGGGATGCGGGGCTTGGCGTTGCCGGCGAAGGTGAACTTCGCGTCGTCGCCTTCGCCTTCGACATCCACCACGACGATGTCGCCGGTGTGGATCTCGCCGAACAGGATCTTCTCGGAGAGCTGGTCCTCGATCTCGCGCTGGATGGTGCGGCGCAGCGGCCGGGCACCCATGGCGGGGTCGTAGCCGCGGGTTGCCAGGAGCACCTTGGCGGCCTTGGTCAGCTCGATGCCCATGTCCTTGTC
>JABFWC010000180.1 GCA_013362385.1 Pseudarthrobacter sp. | reverse complement strand
CCGGCGAGCGCGGCAGTGCCAAGAAGTACGGTGCCAAGAAGGACGACGGCGGGACGCACCGCACGTGCGCGGCTAGGGTGCAGGCCGCTGGTTGGAAAAGCCATGGGGATAAGTCCTTTAGATGTTGAAGGCAGGTTCGAGCACCTTGGAGAAGAAGCTCCGGGTGCGCTGTTCCTGCGGGTTGCTGAAGATCTGCTGCGGGCTGCCCTGTTCCACGATCTGGCCCTGGTCCATGAACACCACAGTGTCGGCGACGTCGCGGGCGAAGCCCATTTCGTGGGTGACGATGATCAGGGTGGTGCCTGACGTGGCCAGTTCGCGGATCACGTCCAGCACCTCGTTGACCAGTTCGGGGTCAAGGGCGGAGGTGGGCTCGTCGAACAGCAGGATCTTGGGGTCCAGGGCAAGGGCGCGGGCGATGGCCACCCGCTGCTGCTGTCCGCCCGAAAGCTGCCGGGGGTAGGCGTCCGCCCGGTCCTTAAGGCCCACACGGTCCAGGAGTTCCAGGCCGCGGCGGCGGGCCTCTTCCCTTGACCGTCCCTGCGCGACGACGGGCGCCTCTGTCACGTTCTCCAGCGCGGTGAGGTGCGGGAACAGGTTGAAGTTCTGGAACACCATGCCGATTTCGGTGCGCTGCTTGAGGATGTCCTTCTCGGGCAGTTCGTGCAGCCGGTCGCCGCGGACCTCGTAGCCCACCAGCTGCCCGTCGATGGTGATGTGGCCGCCGTCGACCTTTTCCAGGTGGTTGATGGTCCGCAGCAGCGTGGACTTCCCGGAGCCGGACGGGCCCACGATCACCGCCACACCGCCCGGTTCGACGGTAAGGCTGACGCCCTTGAGCACTTCGGTGGGGCCGAAGGACTTGCGGACGGACGTGATCTCCACGAGGCCACGGGTGGCGGGGGCCGACAGGGTGGCAGTCATCAGGGGTTCCTCCGGGTGGGAATGGCCGCGTGGGTGAAGAATTTGCGCGCCTTCTGCAGGGGCGTCAGCGGCAGGTTCCGTACCGCACCCCTCGAGTAGTGGCGTTCGATGTAGTACTGGAAGACGCTCAGCACCGAAGTGATGACGACATACCAGAGCGTGGCCACCAGGAGCAGCGGCAGGACCTGCTGGGTGCGGTTGTAGATGACCTGCACCGTGTAGAAGAGCTCGGAGTACGCCAGTACGTACACGATCGAGGTGCCCTTGACCAGGCCGATGATCTCGTTGAAGGCGGTGGGCAGGATGGCGCGCATGGCCTGCGGGAGGACGATCCGGGTGGAGCGCCGCCAGGCCGGGATGCCCAGGGCTGCAGCTGCCTCGAGCTGCCCCTGGTCGACCGACAGGATGCCGCCGCGGATAATCTCCGCCGAGTACGCGGCCTGGTTCAGGGTCAGGCCGAGCACTGCTGCCGCAAACTGGCTGATCAGGGTGGTGGTCTGCACCTCGAAGAACCGGACATCGGTAAACGGGACGCCTAAGGTGATTTTCTCGTACAGGTAGCCCAGGTTGTACCAGAGCAGCATCTGCACCAGCAGCGGCGTGGACCGGAAGATCCAGGAGAACGTCCAGGACACCGAGACCAGCAGCGGCGACGCCGACAGCCGCATCAGCGCCAGGATGAACCCGAGGACGAACCCGAGGACGCCGGAGATGGCGGTCAGCTTCAGGGTTTCCACCAGCCCGGTCACCACGGACTGCGCGGTGAACCACTGGGCCACCACGCCCCACTCCCAGCGGGGATTGGTCGCCAGGGACCAGGCCACCGCCAGGACACCGAGCGCGACGACGGCAGTCCCCGCCCAGCGCCACGGATGCTTGGCTGCCACCACACGGTAAGACGAGTAGTCCGCGGCCTGCCGGACTGGTCCCGCTGCCGGCGGCCGTCCGCCGGTGCCTCCCTCCGGGCGGGCCGGCGCCGGTTCCGCCGCTGCCAGGGCTGCCGTTTCCGATCCTGCTGTGATTGCCGCCGTAGTTGCTGCTGAACTCATGCGCCACCTCGCTTCGCTGGTTGGGCCGGGGCTGTTTGTCCCGGTTGTTGGCTGCAAATCTAGGACCGGCCGGAAGAGGCCAGCAAGGCGCCGGGTTGCAATACTTCACGCGGCTTCGCACGGCGTCATGAGTCGGTTCTTTGCGTCCTTTGACGCCCCGTGACGGGGAGTTAACGGCCATGACAGGGCACTCGACCGGCCTCGTCACAGCTGCCTAGCATGGGCACTCATCCCCGCCCCGCATCCCAGACCCCTGTCAGGAGTACCCATGCCAGCGAACGTCCCGGCCCTCGTCTTCATCGGCGGCGGGCCGCGCACGGCCGGTGTGCTCGAACGGATCGCGGCCAACCGCCGGGATGTCTTCGCCGGCCCGCTGCGGATCCACGTGGTGGAGCCCCACGTCCCCGGATCCGGCCGCATTTGGCGGTACGACCAGGACCCCGGCCTCCTACTGAACTCGATGGCCGTGGACATCACCATGTTTACCGACGAATCCGTTGACTGCGAGGGCCCCGCCGTACCTGGTCCCGGGCTCGCCGAATGGGCTGCCGGCGTACTGGACGCGTCGATCATCGACGTTCCGGACTTTCCGCAGCCAATGTGGACGCAGTTGCGGCAGCTCTCCGGCACCACCTTCCCCACCCGGCAGCTGCAGAGCCAGTACCTCGAGTGGTTCTTCCGGCGCGCATCCAGGTCGCTGGGCCGCAGC
>JABFWC010000166.1 GCA_013362385.1 Pseudarthrobacter sp. | reverse complement strand
AGGGCCTGGAGCAGGACGACCCCCGGCTCGCCGCGCTGCTCAACAGCAGCACTCTTCCGTCCCTGCTGCGGACACGGCTCCGCCGCGGCCTGGTTCTCTTCGCGGCCGGACTCTGCGTCCTGGTATTGGGTTTGGTGGTCCGGGCGCCCTTGATAGGTGTCTCGGGATTCGCCGTCATGTTCCTTGCAGGCTACTGGACAACTAAGGACCTTCGATGGCCGTTCGGGCGCGCCAGGCGGCAGGTCCCGCAGCTGGAGGGGAACAACGATTGACCACTGCGATGGGCCAGGTAAGACCAGCAGACGGCTAGGAGTCCTGCTGCCGGATCTCTTCCGGCCGCCCCTCTTCCGGGGCGTGGACCACCAGCACAGGACAGTGCGCGTGGCTCACGCATGCCGAACTGACTGAGCCGGGGACGAAGCCTCCGTGTCCCCGGCGTCCTACGATCAGCAACAGGGAATTCCGGCTGCCGTCGATCAGCAGCGGGCCGGGTTTGCCCCGAACCAGTCTCGGGTGGACGAAGGGCGGCTGTTCTTCGAAGGCCTCTTTCAGGGCCTGCTCCAGCACCTGTTCCGCGGCGTATTTGAACCCTTCAATGCCGACAGCCAGGTAGACGCCGTAGCCGGCCGGGACGTCCCAGCACGCCCAGGCTTCCACTCTTGCCGACAGCGGCTCCGCCAACGAACGGGCCACGCGCAGCGCGGCGACGGAGGCCTCCGACCCGTCCACACCCACGACAATCCTGGGGTGCGTATCCGGGGTTGTCATCGCCACGTCCGTCCTCTCCTGCACGCTCGCTCCCAGCGTGGACCCGGGACGTCCGACCGTGTAGGGCCAAAAGTCACCCGGGGCATCAAACCGGTGCCGCCGGACGCGGACTTTGGTCCCTTCCCGCCGGTTCCCGCGCAGGGAACAATGGGAGTCAGTCCCGCCGAGGGACTGCCCCACCAGGAAACCGGGGCTGGGTCCGATGTTGGGAGCGTTAGGTGCAAAACGAAACGGGGGCCAACGGCGCAGCAGATCCTTCCAAACCCATGCGGGTGTTCATTCTCGACGACCATGAACTGGTGCGCCAGGGCCTGCGGGACCTGCTGGAGGGTGAAGGGTTCCTGGTGGTCGGCGAAAGCGGATCTGCTGCCGAGGCCACGCGGCGCATCCCCGCGTTGCAGCCGGACATCGCCATCCTGGACGGACGGCTTCCGGACGGCACGGGAATAGAGGTCTGCCGCGACGTGCGCTCCCTCGATCCACGGCTGCGCTGCCTCATCCTGACCAGCTACGACGACGACCAGGCCCTCCGCGGCGCGGTCCTGGCAGGCGCCTCCGGCTACATCCTCAAGCAAATCAGGAGCGATGACCTCCTCACCGGGATCCGCAGGGCTGCATCCGGGGAGTCGCTGTTCGAGCCCGGGGTGGAGCAGCGGATCATCGAAGGCCTGTCCAAGGCGCCCGTCGATCCGCGCCTGGAAGCACTTAGCGCCCAGGAAAAGAAAGTCCTGGCGTTGATCGGGCAGGGGCTGACGAACCGGCAGATCGGTGACGACCTGTTCCTGGCGGAAAAGACCGTGAAGAACTATGTCTCGTCCATCCTGGCAAAACTCGGATTCGAGCGCCGGACCCAGGCCGCCGTTTACGTCATGCGGAGCGGGCCCGACGCGACCTGACAACGGGTGGCCCGGCGATCAAGGCGTCAGGAGAGCCGCGCCGACCACTGCACAGCCGTGCCTTTCCCGGGCGCGCTCTCGATGACGCAGCTGCCTCCCAGCAACCCGGCCCGGTAGCGCATGTTCGCCAGGCCGCTGACCTGGGCCGGCTCCGTAAAGCCCCGCCCGTTGTCGCTCAGGAGCAACTGGACCTGGTCATGGCCCACGGTGACCTCAACCTGGATCTCGTCACCCCCGGAATGCCGGAGGGCGTTGCTCAGCGCTTCCGAGACCACCGAGAGCAAATGGACGGCCACCTCCTCCGGTACCGAATCCACCGGCCCGTCCAGGGCAACCTTCGGAGTGACCGCATAGCTGCGCGAGTTCTCCCTGACCACCCGCAGTATGCGGCCCGTCAACGGTTCACGCTCCTCTTCCCCCGTCCGGAGCGAATAGATGGTGTCCCGCAACTTGCGGATGGTGTCGTCGAGTTCCCGGGTGACGGCGTTGATGCGCTCATGCGCCACGGGGTCCGGGGTGTGGCGGCGCAGAGTCTGGATACTCAGGCCGGCCGCGAACAGCCGCTGGATGACAAGGTCGTGCAGGTCGCGGGCGATGCGCTCGCGGTCAGTGAACAGGAGGTTCTGTTCCCGCAACGCGTTGACGCGTGCCAAGTCGAGTGCCAGCCCGATCCGGCTCCCGAACATGGCGCTGGATTCGAGGTCCGACTGGTTGAATAGCGCAGCCCCCTGGGCCCGGGCCACCAAAAGCACGCCGTTGTCGCTCGTGCCGTGCCCCAGCGGAAACACAAGCACCGAACCTAGCTTCCCGGCCACCTCGTCGTCGAATACTTGGGCCGGGTTGCGGACCACCAACGCCTCGCCCGAGTCGATGACGGTGGAAACCGTGGCGGAGACCGTTATCTCCTGCCCGGCCTGCAGCCCCTGCACGCCCAGGGAGGACTGGCACCGGAGCACGCCCCCGCCGGCAGGAACCGCGATCACGGCCAGCGCGGAATCCGAGACCTTCAGCGCGGTTTCGGC
>JABFWC010000272.1 GCA_013362385.1 Pseudarthrobacter sp. | reverse complement strand
GCTCGGCCCGCTCCACGCCAAGGACGGCCTGCAGGAGGTCCGCTACGGTGGCCCCTTCGGGCAAATCGAACTTCTCTTCCTCGAACCCTGCAGCGGCGCGTGCGGCAGCGAAGTAACGTACATGCATGTCTTGTCAGCCCCCGATGGCGCTCATGCTGCGGTCCGGCTGGACGAAGTCCGGAGCGTCCAGCCCCACGTGGTCCATGCCGTGGGCTTTTGGTTTGATCCACATGGCATCCTGCCACCGCCGGGCGAGTTCGTCGTCCCCGGCGCCCGAACGCAGCAGGCCCAGCAGGTCGAACTCGTCGCGGGAAAACAGGCAGCTCATGATCTTGCCTTCGGCGGTGATCCTGGTGCGCCGGCAGTCCGAGCAAAAGGGCTCGGTAACGGAGGCGATAATACCCACTGTTCCCAGGGCAGGACCCTCGGCATCAACCGAACCCGCCGCCCGGCGTCGAACTTCAAAGCGCTCAGCCGGAGCGCCGTCACGGTCGCGCCGGTCGGGGCTGAGGACGAAGTCCCGGGAGAGCAGTTCCCTGATCTCAGCGGCGGTGATCATGTTGCGGCGGGTCCAGCCGTGGTCCGCATCCAGCGGCATCTGCTCGATAAAGCGCAACTCATAGCCGCGTTCCAGCGCCCATGCCAGCAGCTGCGGTGACTCGGTGTCGTTGATGCCTCGCATCAGTACCGCGTTGAGCTTGACCGGCCCCAGGCCCGCTGCCCACGCGGCGTCCACGCCTGCCAGCACCTGGTCCAGGAAGGGCCGCCGGGTCAGCTTGGCAAATGTTTCCTCATGCAGGGAATCCAGCGACACGTTGATCCGGGTCAGCCCGGCCGCCCTGAGGGCTGCTGCCTTCTTCGCCAAGCCAACGCCGTTCGTGGTCATCGAGATCGGCAGGTCGGGGTGGTTCCGGCGCAGTGCGGCGATGATGTCCACAAGGTCGTGCCGGACCAGCGGCTCGCCGCCGGTCAGCCGGAGTTCGCGGACTCCCAACTGCTCCACACCCACGCGGACAATCCGGACGATTTCCTCGGCGGACATGACGGCCTGCTTCGCGAGCCACTCCAGTCCTTCGGCAGGCATGCAGTACGTGCAGCGGAGGTTGCATTTGTCCGTCAGGGACAGGCGCATGTCGGTGGCGCGGCGGCCGTACCGGTCAGCCAGCCCGGAAGGCGCGGCCGCGGGGCGCCGTGGGGGAACTGCGGGCAGCGTCGGCGCTGCCTCCTGCCTTGGCTGCGGCATGCCTAGCTGGACACTCATGGATTCAGGCTACGCCACCTTGAGCCACGCATCACATCCGTGAATTTTCCGGTCGCTCAGTGCGCGGCTGTCCCCAGCCCGGCGCCGGCTGGCACCGGCGAAACTATGCTGGAAGTGGAGTCACCGGCCAGCGCAATGCACGACGGCGGAGCGGGCCCCGGGAGCGAACGGACAGTTCCATGCCACAACAGGCAGCGCCAAAGAGACACAGCGGCCTTGCAGCTGCCGCCGGTGTGGCCGCCGTCGGCGGCGGGGTCGTGGCGGGGGAGCTGCTGGCGGGCTTTGCCAGCCCGTCACTCTCACCGATGACTGCAGTTGGCGGCGCCGTCATCGACGCCGTCCCGCCGGGCGTCAAGGACTGGGCCATTTCGCTTTTCGGCACCGCGGATAAGGCAGCGCTGCTGACGGGCATGGCCCTGGTCATCGCCGCGGTGGCCGCCCTGGCAGGGGTGCTCGAGGATCGCCGCCGCTTCACCGGTGCCGCTCTGGCAGGGCTCTTCGGACTAGCCGGTGCAGCCGCCGTCCTCACCCGCGCACAAGCCACGCCGGCCGCCCTGTCGCTCCCGATCGTGGCCGCGCTCATCGCCGCCTTCCTGCTGCGGTTCCTGATCAAAAAGCTGAAGGCTTGGAGGGCGGAGCCCGCGCCGGATGGTCAGCCGCGCCGCAGCTTCCTGCAGGCCCTTGCCATCACCG
The DNA here is from genome assembly GCA_013362385.1 of Pseudarthrobacter sp. Classification (GTDB taxonomy): domain Bacteria; phylum Actinomycetota; class Actinomycetes; order Actinomycetales; family Micrococcaceae; genus Arthrobacter. The sequence goes on along the minus strand of JABFWC010000272.1, from coordinate 8,298 downwards.
GTACGGCATCAGCAGTGGGAGGCGCAGCTGCCGGAATGTGGCGCGGCGCAGCGATTGCCGTCAGTGATGCCAGGGGCCGCCTCAGCCTGCCCCCGGCGGCGTCCCCGGCCCCGGCCATCCCTTCAGGAGCAGAAGCGGGGGTGGCCGGATTGCAGCCGCTGGTCACCCCCAATCCCGATTTCTACCGGATCGACACAGCCTTGTCCGTCCCTTCGGTTAATCCCGACGAGTGGACGCTGAAGGTTACGGGCATGGTGGACCGGGAGGTGAGGCTGACCTTCGCCGAGCTCCTGGCCAAGCCCCTGCTGGAGCGGCACATCACCATCGCATGCGTCTCCAATGGCGTGGGCGGGGACCTGATCGGGAACGCCCGGTGGCTGGGTTGGCCGGTCCGCGAACTGCTTGCCGAGGCCGGTCCACGACACGGGGCGGACATGGTGCTTTCGCGCAGCGCCGATGGCTGGACCGCCGGCACGCCGCTGGACATCCTCACCGACGGAGAGCGCGACGCCCTGCTTGCCGTCGGCATGAATGGTGAACCACTGCCGCTTGAGCACGGCTTCCCTGTCCGGCTTGTGGTCCCCGGCCTGTACGGGTACGTCTCGGCCACCAAATGGGTCACGGAGCTCAAGGTGACCAGGTTCGCCGACGACGCCGGGTACTGGACCCCGAGGGGCTGGTCCGAGCGCGGCCCCATCAAGACCTCCTCGCGGATCGACGTGCCCCGCAGCGGACGCCCGGTCAGCGCCGGCGCCGTGGTGTTCGCAGGCGTCGCCTGGGCGCAGCATACCGGGATCGGGAAAGTGGAACTGCGGATCAACCGGGGACCGTGGCGCGAAGCGGAGCTGGCTCCAGGCATCTCGCATGACACCTGGTACCAGTGGAAGCTGGCCGCTGACCTCACCCCGGGCCAGTACGAGGTCCAGGTCCGCGCCGCCGACCTACGGGGCAACGTCCAGGACGAAACGCAACGGCCGCCGGCCCCTGACGGTGCCACAGGATTCCACACCGTTAGAGTGGACGTGAAATCCTGAAGGCCGCGACCGAAGGCGCACCCATGACCAGCTACCTCCAGCACGGCCAGGCCCGGCGCGCCGGGCATGCACGCTCCGTTGCCGACCATGCGGCCGCCGTCGTGGGACTCCTCCAGGGGTTCCGGGCCGCGGACCGCACTGAAACCCTTCCGCTCAGCGGGGCGCTGGGGCGCGGACTGGTGCAGGATGTCACGGCGCCGGTCAGCCTTCCGCCTTTCGCCAACTCGCAGATGGACGGCTATGCCGTCCGTTCCCGGGATATTCCCGACGGCGGCACGGACCTGCGCGTCGCCGCGCCGGTTCCCGCCGGGTCACGGCCGCAGCCGCTGGAGCCCGGGACGGCGGCTCCCATCATGACCGGCGCGATGATCCCGGCGGGGGCCGACGCCGTCGTACCCATTGAACGCGCCGTGCCGGACCACTTCGTGGACGCGCGGAACACGGCCACGGTGAAGCTGCCCGCCGTCCAACGCGGTACCTACGTGCGCGCCGCCGGCAGCGATATCGCCGCGGGGGAGCGGGCCCTGGCTGCCGGGACCTTCCTGGGGCCGGCGCAGCTGGGGCTGCTCGCCGCGCTGGGCCTCCCGGATGTCCGGGTGTACCGGGCGCCAGCCGTCCTGCTGGTGGCCACCGGGGACGAAGTGGTGGAACCCGGTCAAGTGTTGGAAGCCGGCAGGATCTACGACGCCAACGGCACCCTCCTGGAAGCCGCGATGCGGCAGGCAGGGCTGGCCGTGCGGCGCGCCGGGATCTCCACCGACAATCCGGAGGAACTGCGGAACCTGCTGCGGACCGCGGGGCAGGACGTGGACCTGATCGTCACCACCGGCGGGGTCAGCAAGGGAGCCTATGAGGTAGTGCGGCAGGCGATGGCTGACCAGCCCGTGGAGTTCCTGCACGTGGCCATGCAGCCCGGCGGCCCGCAGGGGATCGGAACGTTCGACGGCGTTCCGTTCCTTGGGTTCCCCGGCAACCCGGTCAGCTGCCTGGTCTCCTTCGAGATGTTCCTCCGCCCCGCCCTGGGAGCGCTGCTGGGCGCCCCGGCGCCGCGGCTGCCGCTGCGCGCCCGCCTGGGCCAGGAACTGACCTCGCCTGTCCGGAAACACCAGGTCCGCCGCGGGAACCTGCACCCGGACGGCACAGTCCACCTCGAAGGCGGCGAAAGCTCGCACCTGATGCACGCCCTCGCCGGATCCAACGTCCTGGTCCACGTGCCCGAAGGAGTCTCGGTGCTCGCCGCGGGCGACGAGGTGGAAGTATGGATGCTGTGAAACCCGAACAGACCCCGGCCGCCCTGACGCACCTGCGCCGGGACGGCAGCGCCCAGATGGTGGACGTCTCCGCCAAGGCAGAAACCACGCGGGAGGCCACGGCCACCGCAAGTGTCCACACCACCGCCGAGGTCATGGAACTCCTTGGCACCGGCGGCCTCCCCAAAGGCGACGCGCTCGCCGTTGCCAGGGTGGCGGGCATCATGGCCGCCAAGAAGACTCCGGACCTGATCCCGCTCTGCCACCCGCTGCCCATCTCCAAGGTCACCGTCGACTTTGACCTGGGCCCGTCCGCCGTCACCATCACCGCCAGCGTCAAGACGCGCGGCGTCACAGGCGTTGAGATGGAGGCCCTGACCGCCGCGTCGGTGGCGGCCCTCAGCGTCTACGACATGATCAAGGCCGTGGACAAGCACGCGGTCCTCACGGACATCAAGGTGCTGGCCAAGAGCGGCGGCAAGAGCGGAGACTGGGCCCTGTGACCACCCCCGGAATTTTGAATGCACCGGAACCGCACCGGCACGGCGACGTGCGGGGGCGGAAGGCCGGCATCGTGATCGCCTCCACCCGGGCCGCGGCCGGGATCTACGACGACGAGACCGGCCCCATCATCACCGACTGGCTGGCCGAACACGGCTTCGACGTCTTCCCGGCCATGGTGGTGCCCGACGGCGAGCCCGTGGCAGGCGCCATCCGGGCCCTCCTCACCCAGCGCCCCGCCGTCGTCATCACCAGCGGCGGCACCGGCCTGAGCCCTGACGACCGGACACCCGAGGTCACGCTTCCCTTCCTCGACCGGGAAATCCCGGGAATCATGGAGGCGATCCGGCGCGCCGGGGCCACCAAGACGCCCCTGGCCGCGCTGAGCCGGGGCCATGCAGGTGCTGCCGGACAAACCTTTATCGTGAACCTGCCCGGTTCACACAAAGGGGACATGGACGGACTGACTGTCCTTGACCCGGTGATCGGGCACCTCTGCGACCAGTTGGAAGGCGGACATGGGCACTGAAGCAGCATTCGAGGTGGTATCGGCCGTCCTGAGCGCGGAGCCCATCTCCGTTGACCAGGCGATAAACGCCGTGGAGAGTGACACTGCCGGGGCCGTGGTCAGCTTCAGCGGCGTGGTCCGCAACCACGACGGCGGCAAGGCAGTCGAGCGGCTTAGTTACAGTGCGCACCCCACGGCGCACCAGGTGATGTCCGACGTCGTTGCCCGCCTTGTTGCCGAACAAGACGTTGCCGAACAGAACGTTGCCGAACGGAACGTTGCCAGCGGCAACGGCGGCGACGCCGTGCAGCAGCCGGTCCGGATCTGGGCGGCGCACCGCATCGGGATGCTGGAAATCGGTGACCCCGCGCTGGTGTGCGCTGTTTCCGCCGCCCACCGGGGCCAGGCCTTCGCCGTCTGCTCCGAGCTGGTGGACCGGATCAAGGAGCAGGTCCCCATCTGGAAGGAACAGTTCTTCTCCGACGGGACCGTGGAATGGGTGGGCGCCGGCGAGTGATGGCTCGCCGGAATGTCCCCTGTTATCCGGTAGTTTCCACCGCCCCTGCGAGGTAACGCACACGACCCGGTTCCTGCCCGGACCGGCCCCACCGGTACGCTTAACGCCATGACCCAACAACACTCCGCACCCAAATTGGTGGCCGTCCTGGGCGCCAACGGGCGCATGGGGGCCGAGGCCGTCAAGGCCATCGACGCCGCGCCTGACATGAAGCTCGTCGCAGCCCTGGGGCGGGGTGACTCGCTGGACCAAATATCCTCCTCCGGCGCCCAGTACGTGGTGGACCTGACGGTTCCCGAAAGCACCGAAGCGAACGTCCGGTTCGCCGTCGAGCACGGCATCCACGCTGTGGTGGGCACCACCGGCTGGGACGCCGGCCGGCTGTCCGCGCTCGAATCCCTGCTGGCGGAACACCCGCAGACTGGCGTGCTCATCGCCCCCAACTTCGCCCTGGGCTCGGTGCTCGCCTCGGCCTTCGCTGCCAAGGCGTCCAAGTATTTCGAGTCGGTGGAGATCATTGAACTGCACCATCCGGACAAGGTGGACGCTCCCTCCGGCACCGCCGTGCGCACCGCCCAGCTGATCGCCGCGGAGCGCGCAGCCTCGGAGGTTCCGCCCAGCCCTGACGCCACCACCAGTGAACTTGCCGGAGCCCGCGGTTGTGAAGTGGACGGCGTGCGCGTCCACAGTGTCCGGCTCCGCGGCCTCGTGGCCCACCAGGAAGTCCTGCTGGGCGGTCCCGGGGAACAGCTGACGCTGCGCCACGATTCCTTTGACCGTGCCTCCTTCATGCCCGGCGTGCTCCTGGGCGTGCGCAACGTCGCGGCCCACCCGGGCCTGACCGTCGGCCTCGACGGCTACCTGGACCTGGGGCTCTAGGCCGTGGACGCGTTCCTCTCCGGTTTCCGGAGGAACCGCACCAAGATCTGGGTGGGCGCGGTGACGCTGCTGCTGGTCTTCTACCTGGTGGTGTCCTTCCAGCGCTCGGTCCTGCTCCTGGGCGACAGCAACCTGACCGCCAAGGCCATCGGAGCCGCCTACCTGGTGCTGCCGGTCATCGGTGCCTGGGCCCTCATCCGCGAGCTGCTGTTCGGCGCCCGCACCGAACAGATGGCCAGGGTCCTGGAGGCCGAGGGCGGGCTGCCGGTGGATGAACTGCCGCGCACTCCAGGCGGCAGGATCGTGCGGGCCGCGGCAGATGCTGAGTTCGAAAAGTACCGCGCGGAAGCCGAAGCCGCCCCTGACGACTGGCGGTCCTGGTTCCGGCTGAGCTGCGCCTACGACGCCGCCGGCGACCGCAAACGCGCCCGCGCCTCCATGCGCGATGCCGTCCGGCTTTTCACGGCGGCCTCCCAGCAATAACGTGCCCGGCCCGCCCCGCGGCCCCAGCCGATCACGAGGGAAACCCGGCGGCGCCGTCTGACGGCCCGGGGTTCTGTTGTTGCCTAGTGCATGCCCTTGAGGCCGCCGCGGCCCAGGCGGTTCGCCGCGTTGCCCACCCATTCCAGTGGCCCGCGCCACGACAACCGCGCAAACGCCGCGCCAAGAAGCAGCGCAGCGGCGGCATGGATGAAGTACATCCCGCCTTCCGTCCAGCCTGCAGGCAAAGGCTTTAGGTAGAAGCCCGAGAGTACCCAGACATGGACCGTGTACAGGGTCAGGGTCATCGCTCCGGCACCCCTCACCGGCAGCAGCAGGTCAAGGTCCACCCATTCGGCAAGCCGGCCCAGGAGGAGGCATGCGCCGATGACGGCCGCTGCCACGGCCGAGGTGTGCAGCAGGTCAAGGGGGGTGCCCGAATGCGGCGCCGCCGACGCCAGCCACCACCAGGATCCCTCCTGGGATATTCCCGTCAGGTTGACCTGCAGCACACTGCCTAACGGGTAGCCCGGTGAGTTGAGGACCTGCTCCAGCGCTTCCCTGCCGCCCCAGCTCTCCATCGCGGTGACGCCGAGGGCCTTGGCCGCAACTGCCACCAGTGTGCCGGCCACGAGCAGGGCAACCGGGACCAGCGCCCTGGTGAGCGCCAGGCGTCCGATAACCAGTCCCACCAGCAGGTAGGACAACCACTGGAACACCGGGTAATACCCCGTGAAGAACAGGTCCGCCAGCAATTGCGACGGGAGCGCCAGGTCCTCCCATGAAGGATTGTGGCCCAGTTTCAACGGCGGTTCGGGAGCAAGGAGCCATGGCCTGAGCAGGTACGCCAGCACCGGCGACCCCAGGATCCACCCGGCAGCCCAGGCACACAGGCGTTTCACGCCCAGTCCCAGGAAAGGAAGGATGCACAGGAACAGCACTGCGTAATGGACCAGGATGATGGCCACGCCCACTTCCAGGACGCCCAGGGAAAGTCCGACGGCGGCGATCACCAGCGCCCGCAGTGCCACGCCCCGACGGGCGGCGGAAAGCTCCCCGCCCTCCAGGGGCCTGTCCTTCCCCGTGGACAGCGCGAGGCCAACGCCCGCAAGTACCGCGAACAGGGCTGCGGAGCGGCCCGAAAAGACGAGGCCCACCCATGTTGGCGTGAGGTTGGCATTCGACTCGAAGGTGGGCAGCAAATGGGTGGCCATCATGCCCAGCAGGGCGAGGCCGCGGGCAGCGTCAATGCCTCTGAGGCGGCCCGGTTGCTGCCGGCCTGGGGTCTTCCGGGACCTGGTGGCCGGGATGCGGGACGTCATGACCAGATCGTCTCACACCGCGCTTCAGGCCCTTTGTCAAGAGGTGGTCACCCTGGCGGTCAAGAGGTGATCACCGCCGCGCAGGCAGGCCCTACTGGAGTGGTCGGCCCGCCAGACCTCTTGTATTCGAATATATGTTCTAATATCATTGGCGTTATGTTCACGCCGCAGGGAGCACCCATATATCCGGACAGGCGCCCGCCGGGCCACCGGCAAGCTGGTGACGAGCACCTTGGCGGGCAAATTGGCAGCAAACACATCGGCGACGGACGGGCACGGGACCAGGAAGCGGGCGTCCCGCGGGCTGCAGGGGGCCCGGGAAGAGGTCGGACATCGCCCGGCCCGTCCGACACTCCGTCCGGTCGTCCGGGCGGCGACCGGGAAGCACGCGACCGGAGGGCGGGTGACCGGGTGACGCTCGACAGGGGAGCGGGTGGCCGGGTGAGTGCGGTGCGGGACGGTGCGGCGGCAGGCGGGGACAGCGGCCTGCTGAAGGCCATGAGTCCGGGCGTAGTGGACTACCTGTTCCGCCAGCTGGTGGCAGGCCGGCCTGCCGCGGACGTCCAATGGGAAAGCGAGGGCATCAGCCTCGAAGCCCAGCCTGAGGGGCCGGAGCTGGCCCGCCGCCTGTCGGAGACTGACATCGAGGCCCTGACGCCCGACGAACTGTTCCACTACGTCAGGGCTGCCCAGCGGCTTGTGTCCTGGGCGGAGGACCTGAGGCAGTCCGCCGTTGGCCGGTACTGCCATTCCGGGGCCGAGGGGCGGAGGCAGGACCCGGGCCGGGAGACGCGGCGGGAGAACTAAGCCGGTGCCGCATCTGTCCGACCGGCGGTTGCCGGTGGCCCCTTGGCCATTGTCCGCTTGGGGTCCAGGAGCACAGGCCCCGGCGCCGCCGAACGGCTCCCGCTCGCGGGCCTGCGCCTAGGATGAACACGTGACAGATACCCTTGCCGTCGCCGTCATCCAATACGAAGCCCTGCACGGGGAAACTGGAACCGGGGCCGGCGGGTCCAGCGCCATCGAAGCCAACGCGGCCGAACATATCCGCCTCATCGAGGATGCCGACGCCCACGGTGCCCGCTTCGTCCTGTTTCCTGAACTGTCGCTGGTCGGGCCCCGGTTGGACGGCTTGGCGGGCGAAGGTTCCTGGCTGGTGCCGGACGACGCCAGGCTGAAAGGGATACGCGAAATCTGCCGCCGCACGGGAATCACCGCTGTCGTGGGAGCGGCCTTGCGGGAAGCGGACGGAACCCGGCGGCTGGCATCGGTGGCGCTGCACCCCGACGGTACGGCGGAGGCGGCCTGCAAATCCCGCCTGCACGGCAGGGAGCGTGACCTCTTTGCTGCCGGGAACGGTGCCCGCGTCATTGAGGTGGACGGCTGGCGGCTCGCCCTGGCGTTCTCCCTGGACACCCCCGTGCCGGATGACGCGGCGCCCACCGGCAAGGCCACCGGAACCGATGCCACCGGAACCGGTGCTCCCGGAACCCATGCCCTCGGAACCCATGCCCTCGGCGCCGGGGCCGCCGCAGCCGGCGCTGATGCCTACTGTGTGTCCGGCCGGTACACCGGGAACGGCGAAGAAGGCCGGCTGGCGCTGCATATGGGCGCGCTGGCCATGGACCGCCAAGTGTTCACCCTCCTCGCCAACCTCGGCGGCACCACCCCTGCAGGGCCGTCCTGCGGGCTGAGTGGCATCTGGGCGCCCGACGGACTTCCCCAGGGGAGCGCGAAGGGAACAGGCACGGAAGTGGATTCCCGGCCTGCTGCAGCGCAGCGTCCTCCAGCGGCTCCACGGCCGCCC
>JABFWC010000240.1 GCA_013362385.1 Pseudarthrobacter sp. | reverse complement strand
TTGTTCAAAACGGTCACTCTCCATCATCCTGGCGGCTAAGAATTGATGATTCTGCTCAATTATGCATCAGGAAACGGATAGATCGGGCAGCGCTGCCGCACTCTGGAAGCATCACCGGTCCACCCGCGAAGGGCTCCCACAAGGACAACCCGCCGCGGCCACCCCTAAGGCGGCACCATGACGGTCTTCAGCGAACTGCGAATGCGTCCGGCAACGGCCGCGGCCACGGGCTGGAACGCTTCCACAACGGCACGGCTGGTCATGGCCGGCGCCGTGATCTTCATGCTCCTGGTGGGCGCCAACCTGGCCACGCCCCTGTATCCGCTGCTGCAGGCCAGGATGGGACTGGGCAGCCTCGAGATCACGGGCGCTTTTGCGAGTTACGTGCTGGCGCTGGTGGCCACGCTGCTGCTGGCCGGCCACTGGTCCGACCACATCGGCCGGCGCGCCGCTCTCCTCGTTGCAGTGCTCACCGGCCTCGCCGGGGGATGGATCTTTTCGGAAGCGCAGACCCTGGCCGCGTTGTGTGCCGGCCGGGCCCTCCAGGGAGCCGCCGTGGCCCTCGCCACCGGTGCCAGCGCCGCAGCCCTGCGCGAACTGCTGCCGTCCCGTCCGGAGTGGGCTTCACGCTTCACGCTGCTGGCCTCTTCCGGGGGAGTGGCGGCGGGACCGGTCATCGGCGGCGTGCTGTCGCTGCTGCCAGGTGCCACCACCGCACCCTATTACGTCCACTCGGCCCTCCTCGCAGCACTGCTCGTGCCGCTCTATCTGATCCGCGCCCGCCCGGCGATCACGCTGCCCGCCCACTCGCGGCCGCTGCACGCGCTTGCCCCGCGCAGGCCCTCCGTCTCGCAGCAGGCCCGGGGCGCATTCTGGCTCGCCTCCGGCGTCGGCTTCCTCAGCTTTGCCGTGTTCGGCTTCTGCCTCTCGTTGGCACCCGGTTACTTCGCGCAGGTCCTGGACACGCAGTCCCGGCCGCTGGTGGGAATGCTGGCAGGCCTTCCGCTTGGAGCCTCTGCGCTGAGCCAGCTGATGAGCGTGCGCGGTCGCTTTGCCGTTCCTGCGGGCCTGGCGGTCCTCGGAGTGTCCGTCCTGCTGCTCGGCGCCGCCGGCACCTGGCACAGTCCCGTGTTGCTGGTGGCAGCCGCCGCGGCAGCGGGGCTGGGGCAGGGCGTGGCCTTCCGCACCGTCTTCAACGAGGTGGCCGGGAAGGTGGAGCCCGCCCGGCATGCCCAGATCATCAGCACCGTCTACGTCATCACGTACCTTGGCAGCGCCGTCCCGGTACTGGGCCTCGGCATGGCCGGCAGCATCTTCGGGACGACGACTGCGGTCCAGGGCTTCGTGCTGGTGTGCGGCGCGGCGGCGCTTGTCCTGTCCGCCGCCGTGACGCTGGCCGGGGGAGTCCGGCGCACCTGCTAAGCGCCCGCTTCCGGAACTGTCAGTCTGGAAGCGGCCCGTGGTTGCCCTGGATGTGTTCAAAGACCAGGGTGGTTTCGGTGTGGCCCACCACCGGGTCCGTCGCCAGGTTGTCCAGCACCCAGTCACGCAGGTCCTCGGTGCTTCCGACGGCGATGTGCAGCAGGTAGTCCACGGAGCCGGAGGTGTGGAATGTGGAGAGCACGGCAGGCAGGTGCGGTACGCGCGCGGTGAAGCGGTCGATCTGGTCGCGGTCGTGGGCGCGAAGGCGGACTGCCACCAGCGCCTGCACGGACCTGCCGATGGCGGAGAGGCTGAGCTTGGCCTCATAGCCCTGCACAATGCCGCGCTCCGACAGCGCGCGGGTGCGCATCAAGGCGGTGGACGGCGCGATGCCCACCAATTCGGCGAGTTGCTTGTTGGAGATCCTCGCGTCCGCCACCAGGGCCGCCAGGAGCCGTTCATCGATGGCATCCAGCGGTTCCAGATGCTGCCCGGGCCTGCTGTTCCTGGCGTTCGTGCTCACTGCGGTTCCTTCCAACGGTCCTCTGTTCATCCTAGACCGCGGTATTGGTTCCATCCGATGGCGCAATCCCGGTCCCGCCGAATATCCGCCCAGTCCTTCCAGTCCTCGAAGAGGATTGTTCAGCGACGCCCGTTCAGTGCGGCGTGGCTTCGGCGGGATGGACGACGGCGACCGTCGCGGCGGTGAGGCAGGCCAGGACCATGACGGCCCCGGCCAGGGCATTCCAGCCCCAGGCCTGGAAGAGCAGGCCGCCTGCCCAGCCGAGCAGGCTGGAGCCCAGGTAGTACGCCAGGTTGTACAGCGAGGCAGCCTGCGCCCGGCCCGTGCTGGCGATGGCGCCGGTCCAGCCGGACCCTATGCTGTGGGCGGCGAAGAAGCCGCCGGTGAAGACAACCAATCCAGCCAGGATCAGGACCAGGGACGGCGTCAGGGTCAGGGCGAGGCCGGCCACGGCCAGTGCCAGCCCTCCCAGCAGCACGTTCCGCCGCCCGAACCGCACCGTCAGGCCCGCAGCCCAGCGGGAAGAGAACGTGCCGGCCAGGTAGGCAAGGAAGATCAGGCTGATCAGTGTTGCCGGGAGGCCGAACGGCGCGCCGGCGAGCCGGAAGCCCAGGTAGTTGTAGATGGCGACGAAGCCGCCCATCATCAGGAAGGCTTGGACATAGAGCGCCAGCAGCCGGATGCTCCGCAGGTGCCCTGCAAGGGTCCCCAGGGCGGCGCGAAGGCCTGTGGCCCGTGCCGGAACGAATCCACGTGCCGGGGGTACCAGGACAAGGAATGCCACCGCTGCAAGCGTTGCCAGGAGGGAAACGGCCAGCGCAGCGGCCCGCCAGCCCCAGAGCTCACCCGCCGGGCCTGCCACAAGGCGTCCCGCAAGGCCGCCGAGCGTGGTTCCGGCAACGTAGCTGCCGGCGGCCAGCGCTGCGTGCGCCTTGGTGACCTCCTCGTTGAGGTAGGCAATGGCGATGGCCGGGATCCCGCCCAGCGCCATCCCCTCCAGGAGCCGCAGTGCCAGGAGCATGCCGAAATTGCCGGCCAGCGGGACCATCAGCCCCAGGATGGTCGCCATGCAGATGCCCCACATCATGGCCCGCACCCGGCCGATCCTGTCGGCCAGGAAGGACCAGGGAATGACCGTGACTGCCAGCCCCACCGTGGCCAGCGAGATGGTCAGGGCTGCTTCTGCGGCCGTGATGTCCAGGTCGGCGGCCAGCAGCGGGAGGACGGCCTGCGTGGAGTAGAGCTGCGCGAAGGTGGCCACGCCGGCGCAGGACAGGCCGGCGAGAATCCGCCCGTAAGCGCTGGATCCCTTGGGGTGCCCGTCCCAGCGGGACAGCGCGCCACTGGCCGGAGAGGTTGCATTCTGCCGCATCCGGTAAGCGTAGACCCGATGCCATGAATGCCTCCAATGCATATATCGTGCCAGACTGATAGCAGAAACCGATGATTAGTGCGGGCTGGAGGAGCGCGTGGAACCTGACAGGAAACAGTTGGTGCAGCTCCTTCCGCTCCTGCCGGTGCTGGCCGAGCTGGGGCGCACCGAGCATGTCACCGAGACAGCGGAACTGCTGGGAGTTCCGCAATCCACGGTGAGCCGGGCTCTGGCCAGGGCGAGCGCCGCCGTCGGCACCGAGCTTGTGGTGCGGGACGGCCGGAACGTCCGCCTGACGCCGGCGGCCCGGACCCTGCTGCCCTACATCGGGCAGGCGCTCGCCGAATTCCAGGCCGGACTGGACCTGGTGCGCAATGAGTCAGAAGTCGTCCGCGGCAGGATCTCCGTGGCCTTCCAGCACACCTTCGGCGAGGCCACGCTGCCCCTGCTGATCAGCACATTCCGGGCACGGCATGCGAGTGCACAGTTCCGGCTCAGCCAGGGGGCACGGAGCACCTGCCTGGCGGAACTCGCATCGGGCGAGTCGGACCTCGCCCTGACCGCGCCGGTAGCGGCCGCCGGGAAGAGCCTCGAGACAGCCCCGCTGTACCGGGAGCCGCTCCGGCTGGTGGTGCACCACGGACACCCGCTGGTCCGGCAGCGGATGGCCGGGTTGGCGGATGTCCGGGGCGAACCCTTCGTCGCGCTGGAGCCAGGCTACGGGCTGCGCTCGCTGACGGATGCGCTCTTCCGTGAAGCGGGGTACCGGCCGCGGATTGCCTTCGAAAGCCAGGATTCACACACCGTCAGGGGCCTGGTGTCCGCCGGCCTGGGCATCAGCATCCTTCCGCCGGGCGGCGACGCTCCCGGCCGGATCGTCCGCCCCGAAACAGGGAACCTGGGCTGGGTGGAAGTGCCGCTGGACTCGGCCCTCGCGTTCCGCGTGGTGGGCGTGAGCTGGCGGCGGCGGAAACCGGACAGCGAGCCGCTGGCGGTCCGGCTCTTCCGCGAACTGGTGGCCAGCGAGGGGCCGGCGCTGCTTGCCGGCCTGGTCAGGCAGGGGAACCGGCCGCCGGAGTGAAGTCCGACGCCGGGAGCGCGCCGCGGTTCCCGGGCCGGGGGAGCCCCCGGGCCAAGTACCCTTGTGACGTGGCAAACAGTAACGCGGCAAACACCGAACACGCTTCCGCATCCTCCGCGGGGAACCAGGGGGCGCACGGTTCCAGTCCGCTGCGCGGCATCACCATCGGACTGGACATCGGCGGCACCAAGACGCATGGAGTCCGCTTCGAGGACGGCCGGCCCGTTGCGGACGAATCGGCCGGCAGCTCCAACGTCCAGAACGTCACCCGTGAGGAAGCGGCGCGTAACCTCGCCGATCTTTTTGCCCGCATCGGATCCGGACCGGTGGCGCGGGTGTATGCAGGGTCCGGCGGAATCGACACGGATGAGGACGCCGCGGCCCTGGCGGGGCTGATCCAGCCTCTTGTCCCGGGTGCCAAGGTCACAGTTGTCCACGATTCCCGCCTGCTGCTGGCAGCCGGCCGCGCGGCCACGGGAGTGGCCGTGATTGCGGGAACGGGTTCCGCGGCCTGGGGCCGGAACGGCGGCGGTGCGGAGGCAAGGGCCGGGGGCTGGGGATACCTCCTCGGCGACGAAGGCAGCGGTTACTGGCTGGGCAGGGAAGCGGTGCGGCACAGCCTGCGCCGGATGAACCAGGGCCTGCCCATCGACCAGCTCACCGCTGCCCTGCTGAAAGGGTGCGGGCTGGACCACCCGAACAAGCTCATCGCGCTATTCCACTCGCCTGAAACCGGGCGGCGGTTCTGGGCGCAGCAGGCCCGGCACGTGGTGGAGGCGGCCGCCGCCGGCCACCAGGACAGCAACGCGCTGCTCGAGCAGGCCGGGAAAGACCTTGCCGCGCTGGCGGCCCAGGTGCTTGGCCAGCTGGGACTGGACGGGCCGGTGATCCTGGGTGGAGGCCTGGGCATGAACGTCGTGCCCCTGCAGGAATCCTTCCGCCGGAACCTCTCCCAAGCCGGGATCACCGACGTCAGGGTCCTGGACCAGGAACCCGTGTTCGGCGTGCTGGAGCTGGTGGCGGAAGCCGCCTAGTTACCGGCACGCCGGCCCGGCCAGTCAGTCCACGGCGCGCTTCCGGGGCGTCAGCCTGACCGCGGGGAGCGGAGGCGCCGGAATGCGGCCGGCCTCGGCGCCGGCATCGGGTCCGTGGCCCCGGACCAGGCCGTAGCGGGCGGCAGCAGTGTCGGCGCCGGACAGGCCGGCCTGGGCTTCCCACTCCTCCCGGGCCTGCTCCACTTCCTCGTGCGTGCGGCCCACGAAGTTCCACCACATCAGCAGTTCCTCGCCGAACGGCTCGCCGCCGATGAGCAGGAAACGGGTACCGGGCAGCGCCTGGACGCGGAGCTCACTGCGGCCGGTGCCCAGGTAGCCCAGCGGCCCGGCGGGCAGATCCTGCCCGTCCACCGCCAGGCCGCCGTCGAGCACCAGGATGCCGTGCTCAAAGTCCGGGTCCAGCGGCAGGGTGGCCGCACCCTCGCAGGAGACGTCCGCACCCACGATGGGTGAGAACATGGTGGCCGGCGACACCGCGCCGGCAAATGCGCCCACCATGACGGTTGCGGTGAAACCTTCGCCCGTGGCCACCGGCAGCTCCCGGTGCTGTTCGAAGGCCGGCGCCCTGTGCCGGTGCTCGTCCGGAAGGGCCACCCAGAGCTGAAGGCCGCGCTGCACCGGCAGTTCGGCCTCGGCGGGCGGAAGAACAGCAAACTCGGAATGCGAAACGCCGTGCCCGGCCGTCATGATGTTCAGTTCCCCCGGCCGCACTACGACGTCGCTGCCCACGCTGTCCCGGTGCCGGATATGTCCAGCGAGCGGCCAGGTCACCGTCTGGAGCCCGATATGGGGATGCGGCAGGACGGACATGGCCGTCCGGTCCGGCCCAAAACTGTCCAGGAAACACCAGGCTCCGATGGTGGGCAGGCCGCGCTGCGGCAACGTCCGCTTCACGTTCATGGCCCGCACCCCGCCCAGGGGAACCTCCCGCTCCGGCCAAAGCTGGAGGCACGGCCCCGGGATCCGGCCGGCAACCGCCGGCGGACAGACTTCCTGCTGCGGGGAAACTTCCAAGTTGGTCACAGACCAACTCTAGGCCCGCCCGCGGATTTTGCATGGTGGGTCACCCGTCCATGGCGGCCGGGGCTGCGAATAGTCACAGTAGGGATTCCTTTGCGCGGATTGGCCCCGTATCTGGTGAAGCCTGCCGCTGTTTGGGCTACCGTAACTAACAGCATGCTGATGACAATGTCACGGTGCTGATAAGCCCCGTCCAACAGAACAGGTAAGTGGCGCACCATGGACCAGGCGATGATCGAGTTCCAAAGCGTTACCAAGCAGTACCCTGGCGGGCAGCCGGCCGTGGACGGCCTGACAATGTCCATCGCCAAAGGCGCCATCACCGTGTTCGTAGGACCCTCCGGCTGCGGCAAGACCACCTCGCTGCGAATGATCAACCGGATGGTGGAGCCCACCTCAGGGACCATCACCGTGGACGGCAGGGATGTCACTTCGGTCCCCGCGGCGCAGCTTCGCCGGTCCATGGGATACGTGATGCAGTCCGCCGGACTGCTGCCGCACCGCTCCGTGCTGGACAACATCGCCACGGTGCCCCGGCTGAACGGCGTTCCGAAGGCGCAGGCACGCAAGCGGGCCGAAGAGCTCCTTGATGTGGTGGGCCTGGCACGGACGCTTCGCAAACGCTACCCGTCGCAGCTTTCGGGCGGACAGCAGCAGCGCGTGGGCGTGGCCCGCGCGCTCGCCGCAGACCCGCCTGTCCTCCTCATGGATGAACCGTTCAGCGCGGTGGATCCCGTGGTCCGCGATGAGCTCCAGCAGGAACTGCTGCGCCTCCAGAAGGACCTGGCCAAGACCATCGTTTTCGTGACCCACGATATCGACGAGGCCACCACCCTCGGGGACAAGGTGGCGGTCTTCGCCACCGGCGGGAAGCTGGCGCAGTACGCAACGCCGGAAGAGATCCTGCGGGCTCCGGCCAACAACTTCGTCGCCTCCTTTGTGGGCCGGGACCGCGGCTTCCGGCACCTTGGCTTCACTGGATCCGACGGCGTCACGCTGCATCCTGTGCCCACGCTCACCCGCGGCGCCCCTGGCTACGAGTCCGGCTCCGCCGCCGGCTGGCAGCTGGTGGTCGACGCCGAGCGGCGCCCGCTGGGCTGGTCAGCGCCCGGCGCCGGCCCCGAACTCGTTCCCGGCGGCTCGCTTTTCCAACCCGGGCAGAGCCTGCGCCGGGCCCTGGACGCCGCTTTGTCCTCGCCGTCGGGCCTGGGCGTTGCGGTGGATTCCGAGGGCCGGGTGCTGGGCGCCATCCGCGGCGGCGAGGTCCTGGCCCTCATCGAAGAAGCCCGGCAGCTGCGTCAGGCCGCGCTCTGATGGAGTGGTTCCTCGTGAACACCGGTATGGTCCTGGAGCGCGGCGGCCAGCACCTGGTGCTGGCGCTTGTCCCCATGGTCCTGGGGTTGGTGATCTCCATTCCGCTGGCTCAGCTGGCCCGGCAGAACACGGCGCTCCGTTCAGTGCTGCTGACGGTTTCGTCGCTGCTATACACCATCCCGTCGCTGGCGCTTTTCATCATCCTGCCCACCATCCTGGGAACCCGCATCCTGGACCCCCTCAACGTAGTGGTGGCCCTGACCATCTACGCCGTGGCGCTGCTGGTCCGTGCCGCGCTGGACGCTTTCGACTCAGTGGACGGGGAGGTCAGCCAGGCCGCCCAGGCCATGGGGTTCAAGCCGCTGGCCCGCTTCCTGCAGGTTGATCTGCCGCTGTCCCTGCCGGTGTTGTTCGCCGGCCTCCGGGTGGTGTCGGTCAGCAACATCTCGCTGGTGAGCGTTGCCGCACTGCTGGGCGTGGGAAACCTGGGCATGCTGTTCACCGACGGCCTGCAGCGCGATTTCGTCACCGAGGTGGTGGTGGGAATCGCGGCAATCCTGGTCCTCGCCCTGCTGATGGATGTCATCCTGGTCCTGCTGGAGCGGCTCCTGACGCCTTGGGAACGTGCAGGCCGGCGGCAGCGCCCGGCGACGGAGTCCGCCGTTGCCGGGGAGCCGGCGGCGCTGCTGCGCCTGGACCGGCCGGGGAGCGGAGGCGGCAGCGCGTGAGCAGCGTTTTCGAAGACACCTTCGCGTGGCTGGGTGAACCGGAGCATTGGTCCGGTTCCATGGGAATTCCCGTCCGCCTCGCCGAGCACCTCCAGTACACAGGCCTGGTGGTGCTGATTGCCGCCGCCATCGCGGTCCCCGTCGGGTTGTTCGTCGGGCACACCGGAAAGGGCAGGGTCGCCGTCGTCGCCCTGGCCGGGGCCCTGCGTGCCCTGCCCACCCTTGGCCTGCTGACATTGTTCGTGCTCCTGGCCGGGATCGGGCTCATGCCGCCGGTCTGGGCGCTGGTGATCCTCACCGTGCCGCCGCTGCTGGCCGGCACCTATGCCGGCATCTCCAGCGTTGACAGGACCGTGGTGGACGCCGCCCGCGCCATGGGCATGACGGAACTGCAGGTTCTTTTCAAGGCCGAGCTGCCCAATGCCCTCACAGTGATGTTCGGCGGCTTCCGGACGGCCGTGCTGCAGGTGATTGCCACCGTCTCGGTCGTGGCCTACATCAACCTCGGCGGCCTTGGCCGCTACCTCTTCGACGGCCTCGTCCTCAGCGACTTCCCCCAGATGCTCGGGGGCTCGCTCCTCATCGCCGCGCTGGCGATCGCCGTCGACCTCGCCCTGTCACTGTTCCAGAGGCTGTTCCTGACCGCAGGAGCCTCACAGCAGTCCCGCCGCAGCCAGGAGGCTGCGGTTGATCTCACAGACCCCGTGGTTGCGGAGACTGTCGTACAAGGAGGTAAGTCATGAAAGATAGCCGTCCCCAGCGCCTTGGCAGGCGCGCCTTCACCGGGCTGGCCGCCGGGCTTGGCCTGGCAATGGCACTGTCCGCCTGTGGCGGTTCATCGAATCCGCTCAGCAATACACCGGCTCCCAGCGGCGGAGCGTCCGGCGAGGCAACCTCCCTGGTGGTGGGCTCCGCCGACTTCCCGGAAAGCCAGATCATCGCCGAACTGTACGCCGGGGCCCTGAACGCCAATGGCATCACCGCCACCACCAAGCCGAACATCGGCTCCCGCGAGGTTTACTTCAAGGCTGTCCAGGACGGCTCGGTGGACGTGGTTCCGGACTACAGCGGCAACCTGCTGCTCCACGTGGACAAGGGAGCAACCGAGGTTTCCGCGGGAGACATCACCAAGGCGCTGCCCGGCAAGCTCCCCAACGGGCTCGCTGTACTGGACGCGTCCAAAGCCGAGGACAAGGACGCCATGGTGGTCACCAAGGCCACGGCCGAGAAGTACCACTTGAAGTCCATCGAGGACCTGGCCAAGGTCTGCAGCGACATCGTGGTGGGCGCCCCGGCCACCTTCGCAGAGCGCGCGTACGGCCTGCCCGGCCTGAAGAAGAACTACAACTGTGAGCCCAAGAAGCTCGAGCCCTTCAGCGACGGCGGCGGACCGGTAACGCTCAAGGCGCTGCTGGAAGACAAGGTGCAGGTGGCCGATAACTACACCACCACCCCGTCAATCGCGGACAACGACCTCGTGGTGCTGGACGACCCGAAGAACAACTTCATCGCCCAGCAGGTCCTGCCGCTCTACAACAAGGCAAAAGTCACGGACAAGGCAAAGCAGGCGCTCAACTCGGTATCGAGCGTCCTCACCACCGACGACCTGATCAACCTCAACCGGGCAGTCAGCGGCAGCCAGAAGCAGGACGCCAAGACGGCTGCTGCGGCGTGGCTGAAGGACAAGGGAATCGTCAAGTAGGAGCGACGGGTTCCCGCCTGGCTGGGCAGGGGACAGGCAGGTGAT
>JABFWC010000102.1 GCA_013362385.1 Pseudarthrobacter sp. | reverse complement strand
GCGGGTAACCCGGACCGGGTCCTGCTGTACACGGGGCAGGGCGGCCTCGGCCTTCCGGACGAGTCCTACTACCGTGAGGACAAGTTTGCGCCGATCGTTTCGGCGTACACGGCGCACGTGGAGAAGATGTTCGCACTGGCCGGAATGGCCGACCCAAGCGGCGCGGCAGCCCGCATTGTGGACCTGGAGACCAGGCTGGCCTCGCACCATTGGGACAACGTCACCCTGCGGGATCCGCAAAAGACCTACAACCTGCGGACAGCGGAGCAGGCCAGCGTGCTTTTCCCGCTCCTTCCCACCTGGTTCGAGGCCGCCGGGATAGCGCAGGACAAGCGCGCCGAGATTGTCGTCAGTACCCCGGATTTCTTCACCGGCGCCGCAGGCCTGCTCGAGTCAGTGCCGCTGTCCACGTGGCAGGAGTGGCTGGCGATGCGCGTCGTCAGTGCAGCCGCACCCTATTTGTCCGCAGCGTTCGTGGATGCCAACTTCGCCTTCTACGGCACCACCATCAGCGGCACACCCCGGAACAAGGACCGCTGGAAGCGCGGGGTTGCGGTGGTGGAAGCGGCCTTGGGCGAAGCGGTGGGGCAGATCTATGTTGCCCGGCATTTCCCCGAGACGCACAAGGAACGGATGCAGACCCTGGTGGCGAACCTCATCGAGGCCTACCGCCGCAGCATCACCGACGTGTCGTGGATGGGTGAAGACACCAAGGCCGAGGCACTGCGCAAGCTGGAGGCCTTCCGGGCAAAAATCGGCTTCCCCGACGAGTGGATCGACTATTCGGCCGTGGTGATTGAGCCGGATGATCTGCTGGGCAACGTTGAGCGGGCGCACAACGCCGACGTCGACCGGCACCTTGACGAGGTGGGCAAACCGGTCGACCGGAACAAGTGGCTGATGACCCCGCAGACGGTCAACGCCTACTACCACCCCATGATGAACGAGATCGTCTTCCCCGCAGCAATCCTGCAGCCCCCGTTCTTTACGGCCGACGCCGATGACGCGGTCAACTACGGCGGCATCGGTGCGGTGATCGGGCACGAGATCGGGCACGGCTTCGACGACCAGGGGTCGCAGTTCGACGGCAGCGGGGCCCTGCGCAACTGGTGGACGGACGAAGACCGAACGGCGTTCGAGGCCCTCACCGCGCGGCTGGTGGCGCAGTACGAGGCACTGTCGCCCGGCGCGGCTCCGGGGCACCACGTGAACGGCCGCCTCACCCTGGGTGAGAACATCGGGGACCTGGCAGGACTGACCATCGCCTACAAGGCGTACCGGATCAGCCTGGACGGCAAGGAGCCCGAGGTCCTTGACGGCCTGACCGGACAGCAGCGCTTCTTTGCCTCCTGGGCCGCCGGGTGGCGCCAGGTCATCCGGCAGGAGGAGGCCATCCGCCGGCTGGCCACCGATCCCCACTCCCCCAACGAGTTCAGGACGAACGCCATCGCGAAGAACCTGGATCCGTTCCACGAGGCGTTTGACGTCACCGACCAGGACGGCATGTGGATGCCTCCAGCCGAGCGCGTCAGCATCTGGTAGGCGGCACGAAAACGGGCCCCGCCTTGCGGCGGGGCCCGTTTTCCGTCAGTGCGCGGCGTTCAACCCGCGGTTCCCGAACAAGCGGCGAGCACTACCGGACGATCAGGGCAGGGTTGGCCTGCTGGCACACCTTGTCCCCCGCGGTCTGGTTGACGATGTCCTGCGGCAGGGCGGCCGCGCCCGTTCCGGATGCTGTCCCGAAGGTGGTGCCGGTGGTGAAGTCGCTTCCAACGTAGACCTGCACCCCGGTGACGCCGGGCGCGGGGATCATAAGGGTTGCCGGAATGCCGAGCATGGCTGCGACGTCGGTGGCCACGTCGGCGAAACCGTTGCCGTAGTACACCGCTGTCTTGGCTATCGGCTGGGCCTGGAACTGGCTTGTTTGCGTGAAGCCGCCGGATACCAGGGCCTGGACAAGTTCCTGTGCGCGGCCGGCGACGCCGCTTCCGTTTGCGACGGTTACGGGCTGGATGGCCTTGTTGTAAGCAGGCACAGGGCTGGCCGTTTCCGTCGGCGCCGCGGAGGGCGCGGCCGTTTCAGCAGGCGACGGCGTGGTGGGCGCGGTCGGATCCGTCAGGTCCACGTTCTTCCGCAGGGCGGAGAAGAGCTGCGCGCCCGCCGGCTCTGCGATCACCAGCCGGTTGGGGTCGACGGGCGCGGGAGTCGTGGGCACCGCCACGAATGCGACCTTGCCGGTGTCGATGTCCTTGAGCCGGTTGCCGATGGTCAGCAGGGTGGGGATGGAGGCGAGCCCGTCATCCACCGTCAGGTTCTGGGTGACGACGTCGGCGATCTTCAGCATCTTCGCGGGGTCGGACAAGGTCCCCTCGTCCTTGATCTTGCGGGTGAGGGAGGACAGGAAGCCCTGCTGGGCCCTGATCCGGCCCAGGTCCCCGCCGTCGGCGAAGGCGTGGCGGGTGCGGAGGAAGGCGAGTGCCATTTCACCCTGGACGGCGGAGGTGCCGGCGGGCAGCCGCAGGCGGGAGTCGGGGTCGTAGACGGCGTCGCTGATGCAGACGTCCACGCCGCCCACCGCGTTGGACAGTTCCTTGACTGCGTTGAAGTCCGCCATCATGAAGTGGTCCACCTGCATGCCGGTGATCTTGTTGACGGTGTCAACGGCGCAGCCGATGCCGGCCTCGCTCATCGCCTCATTGATCATGACGCCGGTGCGGGCCGGGTAGACCTTGTTGGTCTTCCGGTCCTTGCATTCGGGAATGTCGACCAGAAGGTCGCGGGGGAAGCTGATGACGTTTACGCGCTTGTTGTCCTCGGAGATGTCCATCAGCATCATCACATCGGACTTGCCGTAGCCCGTGGAATCGTCGGCGGTTCCATACTCGGAGTTCTTGCCGTCACGGGTATCCGACCCCAGGATCAGGATCTGCATCCGGCCCGTAGCATCGCTCACAGGGGACTCGGTGCCCTCTCCCCCGGCGTTCAACGGTGCCTTGGAGATGTTGTTCTGGAGGCGGAAGAACCAAAACCCGGCAAAGGCCAGGCCGGCCACGAGAACCAGGGCCACAACGGCCGTGATGGCCCTGAGCCACACCGGCATCCCGCGGAACGGGCCCAGGTGGCGCGCTGCTGCCAGGCCGGCGCCGTTGGCGTGGCGGGACACCGGCCCCGGTCCGGCATGCAAGTCAACCTCGTTGTCGCGTATATCGCGGCCTCGACCCACGTGGTGAACCTTCCTCTAAAGACGAATCCGGTCCATTTTAGTGGTCCAGGCTGTGAATTGCGGGGCCGGCCCGGCGGCGGGCCGGCCTGGCGCGGGTTAGAAACCCAGTTTGACGAGCTGCTTGGGGTCCCGTTGCCAGTCCTTGGCTACCTTGACATGGAGGTCAAGGTAGATGCGGGTGCCCAGGAGGGCTTCGATCCCTTTGCGGGCGTTGGTGCCCACCTCGCGCAGCCGGCTACCGCCCTTGCCGATGATGATGGCCTTCTGGGAGGGCCGCTCGACGTACAGGTTGACGCGCACATCCAGCAGCGGGTTGTCCTCCGGGCGGTCCTCCCTGGCGACGATTTCCTCGACCACCACGGCCAGGGAATGGGGAAGTTCGTCCCGCACGCCTTCCAGCGCTGCCTCGCGGATCAGTTCGGCCACCATCACAGCCTCCGGCTCATCGGTCAGTTCACCGTCAGGGTAAAGCGGCGGCGACGGCGGCATGTGGCTGATCAGGACGTCGGCGACCGTTTCCACCTGGAAGCCGTCGCTTGCGGACACGGGGACGATGTCCTTCCAGCCTTCCTCCCCCATGACTTCCCGTCCGAGCCCGGCGACGGCAAGGAGCTGCTCGGTGAGCGCCTGCCGGTCCACAAGGTCTGCCTTCGTGACGATGGCCACGACCGGCTTGCGTCCCACCGCGGCCAGCTGCGCGGCGATGTACTTATCGCCGGGACCGATTTTTTCGTTGGCCGGGATGCAGAATCCGATCGCGTCAACCTCGGCCAGCGTGTCCGCGACGAGGTCGTTCAGGCGTTTGCCGAGGAGGGTGCGCGGGCGGTGCAGGCCGGGGGTGTCGACCAGGATCAGCTGGGCGTCCTCCCGGTGGACGATGCCCCTGATGGTGTGGCGCGTCGTCTGCGGCTTCGCGGAGGTGATGGCCACCTTCTTGCCCACCAGTGCGTTGGTCAGCGTGGACTTGCCCGCGTTGGGGCGTCCGACGAGGACCGAGAAACCGGCACGGAATCCGCCGAAGTCGTCCGCGGCTGCGTCCTTATTTTTCTTGCTCACGAGGAACTCCCTGCTGGGTTGCTTCGGCCTCTTCGAGGAGGCCTTCAAGGTCAGTCTCTACTGTTGGTACCGGGGCCGCAATGATGTGGCTGACCCGGTTCCGGCGGCCTTCCAGCCTGTCGGCGCGCAGCGACACGCCCTGCACGTCGACGCTGCTTCCCACAATGGGAACACGCCCAAGCGCCTTGGCGAGGAGGCCACCCACGGTGTCCACCTCGTCGTCGTCGATCTCAAGGTCGAAGAGCTCGCCCAGGTCATCGATGCCCATCCGGGCGCTCACCCGGTAGGAGCCGTCGCCCAGTGCCACGGCTTCGGCGCTCTCGGTGTCGTATTCGTCGACGATTTCCCCGACGATTTCCTCTATCAGGTCCTCAAGGGTGACCAGCCCGGCTGTGCCGCCGTATTCGTCGATCACGATCGCAACGTGCGTCGATTCCTTCTGGAGTTCACGCAGCAGGTCACTGACGGGCTTGGATTCGGGCACGTACCGCACTTCCCGGGCCAGCGAGTCCACGACGGGCGGTTGCTCGCCGGCAGTCAACCGGTGGATGGCGGCGGCAACATCCTTAAGGTAGACGATCCCCAGGATATGGTCGGTGTTTTCGCTGATGACGGGGATACGGGAATATCCGGAGCGCAGGAACAGGGACATGGCCTGGCGGAGGCTGGAACCGGCGTCGATGCTGACGATGTCCGTCCGGGGCACCATGACGGCACGGACCAGGGTGTCACCGAAATCGAAGACCGACTGGAGCATCTCCGCTTCGGTGTCCTCAATGATGTCGGATTCGCTGGCCCGGTCGAGGAGTTCACGGAATTCCTGTTCGCTGAAAAAAGCGTCGTCGCCGCCGGGCGCTCCCGGTGCGGCCGAGTTGCCCAGGGCCACGAGCCAGCCTGGAATGGGTCCGAGGGCGCTGGTCAGGAAGCGTACCATCGGGGCGGTGAAGCGGACCACCGACGACGAATGGAGGCGGCCAAGCTGGCGCGGGGAAACGCCCACGATCACGAACCCCAGCAGCGCCAGGATGCCGGTGGCCACGAGGCCCGCGAGCCAGACGTTGTCCAGCAGGCTTGAAACGAGCACGGCGACGGCCACCGCCGAGGCCATCTCGAACCACACGCGCCAGAACCGAAGCGCGCGGGTGTGGGCCACCGGTTCGGCGAGGATCCGGCGCATGGCCGTACCGCGGCTCCTGAGCAGCGCCTGCTCAGCGTCATGGCGGGGCAGGAAGCTGAAGGCGGCCTCAGCCGCCGTCAATACGGCTGCGACGGCAAGGAACACCAGTGCCATCGCGACCAGAAGCAGTTGCGTCACTGGGTTGTCTCGGCGGGTGCTTCTTTACCGGTGAAGCCGGACAGGAGTTCACGCTGGAGGCCGAACATCTCCGCTTTCTCTTCCGGTTCGGCGTGGTCGTAGCCGAGCAGGTGCAGGATGCCGTGAGTAGTGAGCAGGAGCATCTCGTCCTGCAGTGAGTGGCCGGCATTCCTGGCCTGCACCTTGGCGACCTGCGGGCAGATCGCGATGTCCCCCAGCATGCCTTGGGGCGTGGGCCGGTCCGGGGTGCCCGGGGTGAGTTCGTCCATGGGTACCGAAAGGACGTCCGTGGCGCCCGGCTCGTCCATCAGCTCAATATGCAGCTTTTCCATGGCGGGTTCGTCCACGAGGAGGATGGAGAGTTCGGCCTGGGGGTGGATGTAGAGCTGCTCGAAGATGTAACGCGACAACGCAACGAGCTCGGCTTCCTCCACCTGGACGCCGGATTCGTTGTTCACCTCAATACTCACGCGTGTTCCCCCCGCTTTTCCCTGCTTGCTGAATGCTTTACCCTGTTCCGCTGGACTTCGTCCCACAGGCTGTAGGCGTTGACGATGTCCCCCACCAGCCGGTGCCGGACGACATCCGCGGCGTCCAGGACAGAGAAGCTGACGTCCTCAATGCCCTGGAGGATTTCCTCCACGATGCGCAGCCCTGAACGCGTCCCGAACGGCAAGTCCACCTGGGTGACGTCGCCGGTGACGACCATCTTGGATCCGAAGCCAAGCCTGGTGAGGAACATCTTCATTTGCTCCGGCGGGGTGTTCTGGGCCTCGTCGAGGATGATGAAGGCGTCATTGAGGGTCCGCCCGCGCATGTAGGCCAACGGCGCCACTTCGATGGTGCCGGCGGCCATCAGCCGGGGGATGGACTCCGGGTCCATCATGTCGTGCAGGGCGTCGTAGAGCGGGCGAAGGTAGGGATCGATCTTGTCGCTCAGCGTCCCGGGCAGGAAGCCCAGCCGCTCCCCCGCCTCAACCGCGGGACGGGTAAGGATGATGCGGCTGACCTCTTTTTGCTGCAGCGCCTGGACGGCCTTGGCCATGGCGAGGTAGGTCTTGCCGGTTCCGGCGGGGCCGATACCGAAAATGACCGTGTTGGCGTCGATGGCGTCGACGTAGTTCTTCTGGTTCAGGGTCTTGGGCCGGATGGTCCTGCCCCGGCTGGAAAGGATGTCATGGGTCAGGACGTCCACCGGATTCTGCAGGGACTGGGTGCGCAGCAGCGCCACCAGCTGCTGCAGGACAGCCGGCGTGATGACGGTGCCGCGGGCCACCAGGCCGCGGACTTCCTGGAGGAGCCGCATGATCCTCGGAACGTCGCTGGTGGGGCCGCTGATGGACAGCTCGTTGCCGCGCACGTGGAAGTTGACGTCGGGGAACTGCTCCTCGATGAACCGCAGCGCCTCATCATGGCTGCCGAGGGATTGAACCATTTGGTCGGAGTTCTCGAAAAGGACCACTTCGGTGCGGATTCCGGGAAGGGAATGGGGAAATTCCCCGGGGCTGCCTTCGCCCGTGTTGAGCCTCCGCTTACCGTTCGCTGATTCAGTCATGGTGCTGGCCCGCAGGCCCGTGGTCCCCTCGAAGTTCGACAAGTATTTTGCTGGCGCCGAGCCGGCGGCCGTTGCACGGTGCACCAGGTTCAGCGATCCCTTTATCTTACGCCAGCGCGCACCGGGAGCGGATAACGCGCCGCCAGGACCGCCCTGAGGGCCTTGGCTCCTTGTCCCTCGGGCCGGCCACTCTGCGCCTCGAAAAGGCGCTTTGATATCAACTTCATATCGTCCTCATATCGTTCCCGTTGCAGTTCGGCGGCTGGACCGGCTACCCCGCCTGTGTGGCGCGACTGCTGTGCGATGCTGGAAACCCAGCGCTTGCTGGGACACCAGGCCGTCAGGGGGTCGGCCCGCCACGCCACGAAAGGACAAGGGCAACGAAGTGCCGGAAACCTCTGCGCCCTCACGGGCCGGCCGCATGGTGGGCCGGGTGCGCCCCGTCCTCCTGGCAGGAGTCCTGGTCCTCGTTCCCGCGCTGTCAGGCTGCACCGCCGAAGGCGGCCCGTCGCCGTCGCGCTCGCTGGCGTCGATACCCGCCACCGGCGGCACCATGCCGGACGCTCCCGCCACCAGTGCGCCGCTGGAGACCACGCAGTCTTCGAACAAGGCGCCCGTCTACTGGATCGGCCGCAGCGGCGGCAACATCTTCCTGTACCGCGAATTCCGCGACGTCCCCGAGCAGGAGAATCCGGTGACCCGCGCCCTGCGGGCCATGATGTCCGAAAAGCCCCTTGACCCCGACTTTTTTACGCCCTGGCAGAATCCGGGCAAGCTCGCCACGTCGATTTCGGGCAAGGACGTAATCACCGTCGACGTGTCCGCCGACGCCTTTAATAGCAACCTCGACGCCGACATGGCCGCCCGTGCCATCCAGCAGCTGATCTATACGGCCACTGCAGCCGCCGCCAGTTCGGGGTTGATCGACACCGGGCAGCAGATCCGCGTCCGGATCCTGGTGGACGGACACACGGACTACGTGGCCTTCGGGCACATCCAGCTGGGGGCCCTGATGACGCGGGCCGCGGGGCTCGTGGCGCCGGTGTGGATCATCGATCCCCAGGAGAACACTGAGGTGCCGGGTGGCAGCGTCAAGATCACCGGGCGGAGCACTTCCCCCGGCGGCAAGCTGCGCTGGCAGATCCTGCAGACGGCGGACGGGGGCGGTAAGACGCCTTTCCTGACCGGGGAGACCACGGCAGGGTCGGAGCAGGGGCAGGCGGGCGCCTTCACGCTGGCCCTCACCCTGCCACCCGGGGACTACGAGCTGCGGGTGGCGCAGTCCGGTTCCGGCGGCGAACCTGACCGGAACGAGGACACGCGGACCTTTAAGGTTCGCTAGCAGCCCAGCGGCCGAGGACATCGCTGGCGAGCACGACGGCGGCCGGGCCTGCCGTTGAGGACCGGAGGACGTGGTGCCCGAGCAGGGCGGTCACGGCCCCAGCGCTGCAGAGTTTCGTCACTTCACGCGGGCTGATGCCGCCCTCGGGCCCCACGATCAGCAGGATTTCCCGGGGGCCCTCATTCCCGATGCCCTGCCACGCCTCGAGGACGGACCGTAGCGGCCGTACGGCGTCCTCATGGAGGATCACTGCGAGGTCAGCTGTTTCAACCGCCTTGCACAGCCCTCCGGTTTCGACGGCGGCCCGGACTTCCGGAATCCACGCGCGGCGTGCCTGCTTCGCCGCGGCAGCCACGGAGGACTCCCACTTGGCGTGCGCCCGGGCTGCGCGGTCCCCCTTCCAGCGCACGATGGACCGTTCGGACTGCCAGGGTATAACGGCGTCAATGCCCAGTTCGGTGGCCGTTTCGATGGCCAGCTCATCCCGGTCGCCCTTCGCCAGGGCCTGGACCAGCACCAGGCGTGTCCGGGGACGCTGCTCCACCGCCACGGTGCCGCACTCCACCTCCAGGGCCAAAGGGGCTGCCGAAACTACCTTCCCCGTCATGCGGGTGCCGGCGCCGTCCACAATGTCCACGGCTTCGCCGGGCGAGAGCCGCTTTACGCTGACCGCATGCCGCGCCTCGGGCCCTTCCAGGACAAACACTCCGCCAGGGGCCGTGCCGTCCAGCGAGCCCGGGGTGGTGAAAAAGACGGGGTTGCTCACCGCTACAGGTTACCGAGCCGGTCCCGGAGCTTGGCGAACATGCCGCCGCTGGCGGCGAGCTTGCCCTCGGTGATCTGTTCCCCGCGCAGCTTGGCAAGCTGCCGGAGGAGGTCTTCCTGCTGGGAATCGAGCTTGGCGGGCGTGTCCACCTGCAGGTGGACCCTCAGGTCGCCGCGGCCGTATCCGCGCAGGTGCGTGACGCCCAGGCCGCGCAGTGTGATGATCTCGCCCGACTGGGTACCGGGCTTGACGTCGATCTCCTGGGTTCCGTCGAACGTTTCCAGGCTGACGTCCGTGCCCAGGGCCGCTGCCGTCATCGGGATATGCAGCGTAGCGTGCAGGTCGTCGCCTTCCCGGACATAGGTGGCGTCGTTGTTGACCCGGATCTCCACGTAGAGGTCACCGGCGGGACCGCCCGCGGGGCCCGCTTCGCCCTGTCCCGCGAGCTGGATGCGGGTGCCGGTGGCGACGCCGGCAGGAACCTTGATGGTCAGCGACCGGCGGCTGCGGATGCGGCCCTGGCCGCTGCATTCGTTGCAGGGGTCCTTGATGACGGTGCCGAAACCTTCACAGGTGCCGCAGGGCGCCGCCGTCATGACCTGGCCCAGGATGGAGCGGACTGCACGCTGCACCTGGCCGCTGCCGCCGCAGATATCGCACCGCTCAGGATGGGTTCCCGGCTGGCAGCAGGATCCGTCGCAGGTGGGGCAGACAACGGCGGTGTCCACTTCGAGTTTCTTGTTGACGCCGAAGACAGCGTCCCGAAGGTCGATGCGGACGCTGATGAGGGCGTCCTGGCCGCGCCGCACACGGGAGGCGGGGCCGGTGCTGCCGCCTGCGCCGAAGAAGGTGTCGAAAATGTCCTGGAAGGCGAAACCCTGGCCTGCGTAGCCGGCACCGCCGAAGCCGTTGTCCGTACCGTTCTCGTTGCCGGTGGTGTCGTAGACCCGGCGTTTCTGGGGGTCGGAGAGGACCTCGTAGGCGTGAGTTACTGCCTTGAAGCGTTCAGCAGCCTCCGGGC
>JABFWC010000027.1 GCA_013362385.1 Pseudarthrobacter sp. | reverse complement strand
AGCACATGGTGGGCGTAGCTCAGTTGGCAGAGCGCCTGGTTGTGGTCCAGGAGGTCGCGGGTTCAACCCCCGTCGCTCACCCTCACAGGGTGGCATGCAGCCGCCAAGAAGGAGGCCGCACCGGATATCCGGTGCGGCCTCCTTTGCTATGCATCACCTTTTGCACTGGATACAGCCGGAGGGCTACGAGATGACCGTTCTGCCGATCACCATCTGGGGCGAACCCGTCCTGCACAAGCGGGCCGCCGAAGTGGAGGTTTTCGACGACGAACTCCGCGCGCTGATTGCCGACATGTTCGAGACCAACGACGCCGCCAATGGTGTGGGCCTCGCGGCTCCCCAGATCGGCGTGGGCAAGCGGATCTTCGTGTACAAGTACGCCAACGATGACGGTGCTCCCCCGGCGGGAGTGCTGGTCAATCCCGTCCTGACGCTGTCCAAGGTCTCCGGCGCCGCCCCCGACCCGGACGAGGAGGAAGAGGGCTGCCTGTCCTTTCCCGGGGAGCAGTTCCCGCTCAAGCGCGCCGAGTGGGCACGCGTGGAAGGCTTCGACGGCTTCGGCCAGCCGGTCAAGTTTGAGGCAACCGGCTGGTTCGCAAGGGTGATCCAGCACGAGTACGACCACCTGGACGGCAAACTGTATGTCAACAGGCTGGTCGACCGCTACGCCCGCAAAGCCAGGAAGCAGGCCAAGAAGAACGGATGGGGTGTACCGGGGCTGACCTGGATGCCCGGGGTGGACCCGGATCCATTCGGCCACTGACCGTCCGCCGGCCAGGCGTCAGCGCGCACTGATGGTCGGCTGCTGCGGGCAGGAGGAGAGGACCCGCTTCATGGCATCCTTTTCCGCATCGGTGACCCACAGGCCGTAGGCGGCCTTCACGGAGATCTGGCGGGCCACATAATGGCAGCGGATCGCCGTGTTCTTCGGCAGCCACGTAGCGGCATCACCGGAGCTTTTTTGCTGGTTCGCTGGCCCGTCCACGGCGATGAGGTTCAGCGGATCGTTGGCCAGGCTTTGCCGATCCTTGGCGCTGAGTCCCTGCGCCCCCTTCTGCCAGGCATCGCCCAGGGCCACCACATGGTCGATCTGGACCCCACGGCTGCTCTCGGAACCGCGCTGGAAGTCCAGCGCCTGGCCTGTATAGGGTTCCCGGAAGTGCCCCGCCGTGACCTTGCACCGGGATCCGTCGGCAAACACCACGTCCGCGAGGTCGCGGCGCAGGATGTCGTTACGGGTGTCGCAGCCGTTGCGGTCAACATCCAGCCATGCCTGTCCGAATGCCTCGCGGTCGTAGTCGGCGTTGGCGGCCCGGCCCTTCACGGCCAGCCCGTCCAGCGCGGAGAGTGCGGAGCCGGCAGGGACCGGGCGCGGCTGCGCCACCGGCTTCATCCAAGCGGGGTTGAAGACGGGAGCTTCTGTTGGGCCGTCCGGCGCAGGGCCGGCTGCCGCGAACTGGCCGGCGGTGAAGAACCAGATGAGGACT
Organism: Pseudarthrobacter sp.; assembly: GCA_013362385.1. Lineage (GTDB taxonomy): Bacteria > Actinomycetota > Actinomycetes > Actinomycetales > Micrococcaceae > Arthrobacter. The sequence continues at coordinate 1,249 of JABFWC010000027.1, read as the reverse complement.
GCGAGTACTGCCGCCGCAGCCGTCGCCAGCACAGCCCAGGCCTGGCGGGAACGCCGGCGCGCACGACGGTAGGCGGACCAAGTGATGGTCATGGGGCGGCGGGCAGGGCGCGGGAGTCAGGCACCCCACGAGCCTAGGACAATGGGTGCCGCGGGCGGGTGATATCCACACTGTTGGGGACGAGTGATGGATCACAGGCCGTGCGGCTATTGCTCGCGCATCACCCTTCGCAGGTCTTCCTCGGCGATGGCCAGCAGTCCCTCGAGCTGGCGGACCCGGTCTTCGCTGACGTCGCCCGACTTTTGCGCGGTCCGTGCCCGCTCAAGGAGCCGGACTGCTTCCTTGTGGTTGGCCTTTGCGACGTCGAGGGCGTGTTCCAGGGTGGTCTCGTGCTCGAGCGTAGATTCGTTATCCATGGGACCAGTGTGGTCCCGTTTCCCGGCTGATTCCAGAGAATCAGCCGGGAATTCCGCGTGACGGGCTAGACAGCGATGGCTGCGAGGGCCGCAGCGCTCTCCTTCGCGGGGAACGACGGCGGGTTGACGCCGGCCATTTCCTCCATGACTCGGACCACCTGGCAGCTGTAGCCGAACTCGTTGTCGTACCAGACGTAGAGAACGAGGTTCTTGTCGGTGGACACCGTGGCGAGGCCATCGACGATGCCGGCGCGGCGGGAGCCGACGAAGTCGGTGGACACTACCTCGGGCGAGTCGATGTAGTCGATCTGCTTGCGCAGGTCAGAGTGCAGCGACATCTCCCGCAGGTAATTGTTCACCTCTTCCTTGGTAGTGCCGTTCTCCAGGCTGAGGTTGAGGATGGCCAGCGACACGTCCGGAGTGGGGACGCGGATGGAGCTTCCGGTCAGCTTGCCCAGGAGTTCGGGCAGGGCCTTGGCCACTGCCTTGGCCGCGCCGGTTTCGGTGATGACCATGTTGAGGGCGGCGGAGCGGCCGCGCCGGTCACCCTTGTGGAAGTTGTCGATCAGGTTCTGGTCGTTGGTGAAGGAGTGGACGGTTTCCACGTGGCCGTGGACCACGCCGAACTTGTCGTTGATGGCCTTCAGGACGGGGGTGATGGCGTTGGTGGTGCAGGAGGCAGCAGAGACGATCGTGTCGCTGTCTTCGATGTCGCGGTGGTTGATGCCGTGGACGATGTTCTTCAGTTCGCCCTTGCCCGGGGCCGTCAGCAGCACGCGGGCAACACCCTTGCTCTGCAGGTGCTGGGACAGGCCCTCGGCGTCGCGCCAGCG
>JABFWC010000217.1 GCA_013362385.1 Pseudarthrobacter sp. | reverse complement strand
CAGCGGGTCCAATGCCTGCCGTTTGCCGGCGCGCCCGGGGTCGCCGCCGCGCTCTGCGAACAATTCCAGCATCTGGGCTTCAGCCAAGTGTGAGACGGACCCAAGGGACCAGGCGCCCGGCGCCGTCGACTGCTTGCCGGCCGCTTCGACGTCGTAATAAACGTCTCCGTCAGGCTCGCCGTTCGTTCCCGGGACCGTGTAGGCAAGGCCCATGCTGACCAGCCGCTCCACCTCGGGAACGATCAGTCCAATGGATTCCACGGCGCCCACGTAGTGGTCCGGCGCCAACACGTTCAGGGCTTCCATGTCGGTCTGGAAAAGCTCCACCTGTTCCGCCGCGAGCTCGCGCCAGTCGACCCCTGTGGCCGTGGCGCGTTCCAGGAGGGGATCGTCCACGTCGGTGACATTCTGGACGTAGGACACATCGCTCCCGGCGTCCCGCCAGGCGCGGTTGAGCAGGTCGAATGCGACGTAGCTGGCCGCATGTCCCATGTGGGTTGCGTCGTACGGGGTGATGCCGCAGACGTACATGGACGGCCTGGCTTCGGACTCCAGGGCCACCTCCCGGCCTGCTGCGGTGTCGAACAGCCGCAGGGCGGGCATGTTTCCGGGCAGGTCAGGTACGGGGCGGGTAGTCCAGGATTTCACAGACCAAGCCTAGTCCTAGGCGCTGATGACGCCGAAACCGAGCAGGAGATACAGGGCAAGGCCCAGGAAAATCCGGTACCAGACGAAGATCCGGTAGCTCCTGGTGGACACGAACTTCAGGAACCAGCCGATGATGACATAGCCCACCACAAGGGCGATGACGGTGGCCAGCGCTGTTTCCGGCAGCCCGAACGGGCCGGTGATGCCTTCTTTGGTCACCACCTTGTACAGCTGGTAGAGCCCGCTGCCGAATACGGCGGGAATGGCGAGCAGGAAGGAGTACCGGGCGGCGGCTTCACGGGTGTAGCCCATCAGGAGGCCTGCGGTGATGGTTCCGCCGGATCGGGAGACCCCGGGGATGAGCGCCATGGCCTGCGCCAGCCCGTACAGGATGCCGTGCTTGTAGGTCAGGTGGGCCAGGTCCCGCTTTTGGGAACCCACGGCGTCAGCCACCGCGAGGATGAGGCCGAACACAATCAGCATGGTCGCCACGATCCACATGCTTCGGAGCACGGACTCGATCTGGTCCTGGAAAAGCAGCCCCAGGACGATGATGGGGAGGCTGCCGAGGATGACGAGCCAGCCCATCCTTGCGTCAGGATCGTAGCGCGGCACTTTCCCGGTGAGGGACCCGCCCCACGCCCTGACGATCCGGACAATGTCCCGCCAGAAAAAGATGAGCACCGCCGTCTCGGTGCCGAGCTGCGTAATGGCCGTGAAAGCGGCCCCGGGGTCCTGCGCGTTGGGGAGGAATTCCCCCACGATCCGCAGGTGTGCGCTTGATGAAATAGGTAGAAATTCGGTCAGTCCCTGCACTAGGCCCAGCAGGGCCGCTTCAAACCAGTTCACGCTAAGACCCTACGGCATGGCGGCGGTGGATCTGCCCGTAAGCTTGCTGCTATGCAGCAGCGCTACGTCGGCAACAGTGGATTGCGAGTCTCAGCCCTTTCCCTGGGCACACGGTCCTGGGGCGGCGAAACCGACGAACAGGACGCATCCGAGCTGCTGCGGATGTTCCTGGACGCCGGCGGACGCCACGTGGATACGTCCGCGTCATATGCTGGCGGAGGTTCCGAGGCGCTCATCGGCTCCCTCCTGGGGGACGTCGTTTCGCGGACGGAGGTTTCCATCTCCACCAAGGCGGGAATGACGACGCCGGACGGCCGGCGCGCCGTGGACACGTCGCGTAACGCGATGCTCACCGGCCTGGATGCCAGCCTGGCAAGGCTGGGCACGGACTACGTTGACATCTGGTTCGTCGAGGCCTGGGACGGCAATGTGCCGCTGGAGGAGACGCTGTCCGCGCTGGAGTTCGCGGTACGCACCGGCCGCGCCCGCTATGCGGGGATTTCCAATTTCCGGGGCTGGCAGGCGGCCAAGGCCGGGGCGGTCAGCAGCGTGCCGCTGGTTGCGGCCCAGGCCGAATACTCGTTCCTTGAACGGGGGCCCGAGGCCGAACTGATTCCAGCTGCCGAGGACGCCGGGCTTGGCCTCATGGCGTGGGGCCCGCTGGGCCGCGGGGTCCTGACCGGCAAATACCGCGGCAGCATTCCCGCCGGCTCCCGCGGCGCATCCGTTAGCGAAGCGGCGTGTGTGGAGCCGTATCTCGGGGACAAGCCTTCCCGCGTTGTCGACGCCGTGTGCATGGCGGCCAACGGCCTGGGCCGCACCCCGCAGGATGTGGCACTGTCCTGGCTGCTGTCGCAGCACAGTGTGGCCAGCGCGATCGTGGGTCCGCGCACGCCCGTGCAGCTGAAGGAACTGCTTGATGCCCAGCTGGCGCCGCTGCCGCCCCAGATCGCCAGGGCGCTGGAGGATGTTTCCGCGGCAGCCTAGGCCTGCCGCAGCCGGAGCTTGCCGTTATTCCTCGACGATCTCCAGGTCCTCGTCCTCGTCCACGTCGGCTTCTTCGTCCTCTTCATCTTCGTCGTCAAAGACCTGCAGCGGGGTGACCTCGTTGTAGGCCTCGTAGAGTGCGTCTTCGTAGACTTCGAAGGCATCGGCGACGGCGAAAAACGCCGACTCGACGGAGGGGTCACCGTCACCGCGGCGGTTCGATGCTGCTATAAGGTGTTCTTCCACAGCGGTGGTCAGG